>NZ_JBAHZB010000003.1:0-50694 GCF_036697315.1 Alteromonas sp. 14N.309.X.WAT.G.H12 | reverse complement strand
CTATAGGCGTGCGTAATTCATGGCTTGCATGGCTCACAAATTCCCGTTCACGGGTAAGGGCTTCGCGGACATTTTGTAAACTGGAATGAACAATTTCCGCGAGCTCATTAAGTTCCTGGTAATGAAAATCAGGAGTGGGATTGCTTAGCGACGTTTCATCCAATGTTTTAGCCCATTTACGCAGGCGTTCCACCGGACGAGATACGGAACGGGTAAGCACAA
Source organism: Alteromonas sp. 14N.309.X.WAT.G.H12 (assembly GCF_036697315.1). Taxonomy (NCBI): domain Bacteria; kingdom Pseudomonadati; phylum Pseudomonadota; class Gammaproteobacteria; order Alteromonadales; family Alteromonadaceae; genus Alteromonas; species Alteromonas sp. 14N.309.X.WAT.G.H12. The sequence goes on along the minus strand of NZ_JBAHZB010000003.1, from coordinate 50,472 downwards.
GCAATAACAACGTAAACATTACCAGTACACCCAAACCGATAATCAGCGACCAGCCTTCATGGGACATGGCGTATATTGGTTTAACCTCCCGTTTCGGTCGGTCAAACACTTGGGCAATATACTTTTGTTGCTGCGTGTCGCGGTCAACCACCAGCATCACAAACACCGCGCTAGAGGGACGGAGAAAAATAAAATCCCGCTCGATGTATTTTTCCAATTGAAAGGGTTTTAGTTTATTAACATCAAAATAGCGCTTCACCTCTTCGGGAAAATCATCCCAATTGGCGGCAATGGTAAAGGTAAGAATTTTTACCGGTTCCCCTGGATGAACATCCACATCTTCAGCGGTATGGATCATGGTGCTCCGCAACATACCGTCCATACCTTCGAAGAAGTTATTCATTGCCAGCAGAGAAAACCCCACAATCATTGACGTACCGACAACAAAAAGGGCGGCAATCACATAGCGGCGTAGACTCAATCTAAAGGCGCGTACCATACTTATTTCTGCTCAATGACAAGTTTAAATCCTTGCTTCGACTGCGTGATCACATCCACACCAGCCTCTCGTCCCAACCCTTTGCGCACATTGTGAAGGTGTACTTTCAAGCTATTACTGTCGGGTTGTTGTTCCCCCCAAATCACTTCGGATAAAAATTCCCGGGTGACCGGATGAGGGTATGCGCGCATAAGTTGTTCAAGAATAATGCGAGCTGTCGGGCTAATTTTCACCGGCTCATTATGTAAGGTAACCGTTTTGCTTTTCACATCCATTTGTAAAGGACCACAATTCAACTGCTTAACCTGACCACTTCGTCTGGTGGACAACGCCTGCACCCGGGCAACTAACTCGGCCATAGCGAAGGGCTTGACCAAGTAATCATCGGCGCCGTTAGCAAAGCCTGCAAGTTTATCATCCAATCGATCACGGGCGGTCAGCATAATCACCGGCGTATCGTTGCCTTCATTGCGAATACGTTCGCACACTGACAAGCCATCAAGACGGGGAAGGTTAATATCCAAAATAACCACCGCGTACTGGTTTTCAGACAAAAATTTCAACGCTGCCACGCCATTACTGGCGTGGTCACAAATGTAGTTTTCCAGTGACAGGTAATCGATAATATTACCCGCCAAGTCCAGATCGTCTTCAACCAGCAGTAATGTGGTCATTTTCTCCTCCAGTGCGCCGACGTATAATAGAAATTCCTTTTCCTAGTAGCCTTCTTATATCTTCATTGATAAGAATCAGCGCAGGAATTAGCAACAAGGTAATCACAGTAGCAAACAAAATACCATACCCCAGCGAAGCCGCGGCTGGAATAAGGAACTGTGCTTGCTTGGAGGTTTCACCTAAAATGGGGTATAAGCCCACAAAGGTGGTCACCGAGGTAAGCAATACCGCCCGTAAGCGACTACTGCATGACTCCACAATGGCTTCCACCACCTCACCGCCATCACGACGCAATTCGTTATAGCGAGAAACCAGTAGCAATGAATCGTTCACCACCACCCCACTTAACGCTAATATGCCATTTAAAGACAGGAGACTGAGCATTAAACCGTTACTCCAGTGACCTAAAATGGCCCCGACAATCCCAAAGGGGATCGCCGTCATGATAATCAGTGGTTGTACGTAAGATTTTAACGGGATCGCCAACAGCGCATAAATGGCAATAAGCGCCAGAATGAATACGGTCTCCATGGAACTTTGGGTTTCTGCCTGTTGTTCGGCCTCACCGGCAAAATACATAGACAAATCCGAATAGTGACTGGATAAGGTCGGTACCAGATCTGCGTTCAATTTCGCCACCAGTTCGGTGGCGGTGATAACATCACTGTCTACCGAGGCCGTCACAGTAACAGCACGTAAGCCGTCAATACGGGTCACTTCTTTTTGTTGAGTATCGGGAATGATCCGCGCCACCACATCTAACGGCACCACGGTGCCATCGTCTAACCGAACCCGGGCATTTAAAATATCCGCCGGATTAGAACGGGATTCTTCCGGATAACGCACCCGCACCTTCACTTCATTTTTGTTACGTAAATAACGCTGTACAATTTCGCCACCAAACGCCCGTAACAACTGCTGAGATAAGCTCAGCGTATCCATGCCTAGCGCACGGCCCTGAGGCGTCAGCTCAAATCGATACATGGCTTCGCCTGGTGTAAGAGAGCTTTCAATACTATACACACCATCTATTTGATTCAGCGCTTCGGTAAATGCCCCTTCTGCAGCCACCAAGGTCTCATCGCTAATGCTTTTTAATTCCACATTAAAGGCATCCACCATTTCCCGGCGCGATTGTATTTTTAGCTGTTTAACCCCTTCCGGTGAGCCTGCCAATTCACGCCATGTGGTGGCCAGTTCATCAAGTGAATAGGGCTGTTCTTCGGCCAGCGACACAGTCAGACTACCACTTTGGTCTCCCGAACCGGTGACTTGTAAGCTACCGATACCCGTTCCTTCTTTACCCACTTTTTTCATCAATTGTTTATCGGCTTGGTTTAAGGTGTCTTCCAAACGCTCTAGGTTTTTCGCGGTTTGACCAAAACTGGCATCACTTTGTAGTGTCAGCGTAGCCGATACGGTATCCCCTTGCATACTTGGGAAGAACCCCACTCGCACCATGCCATTTAAAGGCATGCCGATAACCAAGATAAACAGGGCAACAAAGAGCAATACGGCACCATACCGGTATTGAATCGCTTTGCGTAATGCCGGTTGATAAATACGTTGATTAAAGCCCATTAGCCCTTTATCAGCACCACGCTGGACCTTTCCCCAAAGATCGGCCAGCCCTTTTTTAGTCTTGCGATGGGTCGGTAAATGAGCAAGGTGAGAAGGAAGAATTAATTTGGATTCCACCACAGACAACAGCAAACAGATGGTCACTACAGTGCCAAACTGGGAATAGAGTTTGCCCAGATTCCCTTCAACATTTGACAAAGCAAAGAAGGTGGCCACCGTGGTAAGTACCCCAAACAATGTGGGTATCGCCACCCTGATGGTGCCCCTTACGGTATTGTTTAACGTGTCGCCGTAGCGTTGCCGTGTGGCATACACACTTTCGCCCACCACCACGGCATCATCCACCACGATCCCCAAGGCCATAATAAATCCAAAGGTGGTCATTTCATTAATCGTCAGGCCGACAAAATTATCGGTCATGAAAAACAAGGTGCCAAAGAAGATAAAGGGCAAGCCCGCAGCAACCCAGAATGCTACGCGCACATTAAGGAATATCGCTAAGGTAATGAACACCAAGATAATACCAGAGACGGCATTTTTAGTGAGCAGCGCCAAGCGGTCTGTTATCAACGTACTACGGTCATACCAGGTTTCGATTTCTACGCCCTGTGGCAACAGACCCCGTTCATGCCAAGAGTCCACCACTTCTTTTGCCTGCTCTACCATGGTGACCACATCGCCATTTTCATCCATGACAATCTGGATGCCATAGGCATTCTTGCCATTGTAGCGGGCCAGTGTATAGCTATCATCGGCAAACATATCCGTTACCTTGGCCACATCGCCCACCGTTAAATAGGTGCCCGAACTATTTGCCAGCAAAGGAATATTGGCGAACTCTTGCTTGTAATACGCCTGTTCCGACGCTTTAAGTCGTATCACTTTTTCTTCGTTACGCAAACTGGTCGTTAGTGCGGTGGCAGATTCATCATTAATCACATCGGCAATATCGGAAAAGGTTAGGCCGTAGGCTTGAAGTTTGGCTTCATCAATCTCAATGGACATCATAGGATCAATAAAATCCGGCGTACTCACTTCCCGAATACCGTCTTTGGCTAACAGTTCCCGTTCTAACTGACGTCCCAACTGCTGTAACGTGGCATGATCTGTATCTCCGTAGAGCTCCACCCAAATCACATGCTCTTGGCGGCGGCCTTTAGAAATAATGGGGTTTTCTGCATCAGACGGAAAGTTATAAATACTGTCCACTTCATTTTTTACATCCGCCATCAAGGTATCCAAATCGTAATCACTTTCTCTTTCGATTTGTACCGTGCTACCACTGGCCGTTGATGTTGAAGTAATACGCTTAATACCCGGAACGGCTTCAAGGGCATTTTCGATATTGATGGCAATGCCTTCTTCTGCCTGCACCGCATCACCACTGTCATAGGTCATCGAGACAGTAACAAAACGGGGATCCATACTGGGAAAGGCTTCTTTTCGAAGATCGCTTAACGAGGCAATACCGACAATAATCATTCCCACCATTAGCAGGTTTGCCGCCACCGAGTTACGGGCAAACCAACTAATGATACCGTTCTTATCGGTCTCCATGGGTGCTCTCCTCTACCGGTTTCACGACCATGTTGACCAGATAGCCATTAAGGGGGCGAACAACAATTTTGGCATCGTCCATATCAGCTACCGGCGAAATATAGGCAAAACCGTTATTCATAAACAGTACATCGGGAGTGAATTTATCCAGCGTATTGTCGTCACGTACAAACCACACTTCCAGTTTTTGCGAAATAGCCGAAGACGGAATTTGCCAGATATTATTCAACATCCGTCCGTCGATGGTGGCGGTGACGTAGGTGCCAAAATAAAGTGGCGCAGATTGATCCAGCGGTTTATCTACTTCAACAATGGCATTACGCTGACGGGAATCGGTATCTAAATGTTGTTCTATACGTCGTACCACGCCGTCCCAAGAATGGCGTTTATCCATATCCCAAAGTGTGACTGACCAAGGAGACTGGGCCAAGGAATCCGGTGATTTCAGGTTCTTCCATTGACTGGCAGACAGGGGAATCGCAATTTCTGCCACATCGGTAGAATACAAACTTGCCACATCATCGCCAGATTGAACAAAGCTACCCGGTTGCACACTGCGACTTATCACAACACTGTTGAAGGGCACCGATATCTCAGTAAAGAGCAAATCACGCTTGGCCTGCTCTAACGCGCGCTCAGCTTCGGCCAGGGTGGCTTCTGCTGCCTTCAACTGTGGCCCCCGCAATACCAATTCAGAGTCTGGCTCACCGTCAAGGCCCGAGCGTTGCCATTCCAACATCGCTTGTTGGCCTTGTAAGCGCTCTTCTTCCAGTGCCACTTTGGCATCTTCGAGATCCGCTTGTGCCTCGGCCACGGCTTGACGATAATCCGTATCATCAATTTTTGCCAGTGACGCACCTTTGCTGAATCTTGCACCGGTGACAAAGTTGTCATCCAGCGATTGAATTTGTCCTGAAACTAACGTCGATAACGTCAGCTCAAAACGAGGACTGACTTCACCATAGCCTGTGACATGGGCCTGATGGGATTTTTTCACCACATCGACCACGCCAATTTCTGGCACCGTAGTAGTATCATCGGTAGAGGTTGATTTAGCGACAGCGGTTGGTGCTTTAGCCACATCGTCAGGTTTACCTTCTGCGCCTTCATGGGCGGCGAGGCTTGCACCTGTAGGTCTTTCACCAGCGGGCGGTTTTCCCGCCCCAGGTCCGGCACCCGGAGGCCCTCCGGGGCCACCATTTCCTCCCACAAGCATAATGGAAAGAACAATGATAATGGCGGCAATTAAAGTAATAAGAAGGTTTTTTCGTTGCTGACTCATGACGAAACTCCAAGGCCGAGTGCGAGACCTAAATCGATACGGTTTGATAGCTGGTTGCGCTGTAATTCTACTAACTGAGCTTCCAGTGAATAGGTGGTTTGTGTCACCGACAATAGATCAAGTACATCCACCAAACCTTGCCGGTATTGACTCGAATAATTATCCTGACTGCGTTTGGCACTTTCGTAAGCCTGCTGAATATATTGCTGACGTAACTGATAGCTGTGCTCCAGATCCAATGCGGCCTGTACTTCCTGCACTGCCGTCAATAAGGTCTCTTGATACGCCCACCAACTATTGAGTGTATCGAGCTTTGCACTGGCCAGATTGGCCCGCAATGTACCGCCTTGAAACAAGGGCGCAGTAATGCCGCCCAGTAATGTCCAAACGGGATCTTTCAGCAAAGAAAGCGCCGGAGTGTCGTCACTGTCTGTTAATGAGGCACTAATAGAAAGAGACGGTAGCAAGTCTTTGTATGCCACCATTTCACTGGATTCTTTTGATTTGATGTCGTAATAGGCAGCGATGAGGTCAGGGCGACGAGCAAGATCCTGCTCTGGCATGGAAGCTAAGGGCTGTACCACATCCGGAAAGTTTTCCTCACCAGTGAGATCATCCACCGCAAGACTGGTACGTCCTAACAATACCGCCAGCGTTCTTTTCGCCGTGGCCAAATCATTTTCATATTCAGCAATACTTGCCATGGTAGAGGCACTGCTGGTGCGGGCGGTATCAAGATCATCTAACGTGCCTAATCCGGTACGATAGCGGGTTAAAATCACCGACTCACTGTTTTGCAATGCCACCAGCTTTTTCTTTTCTATTTCGATGATTTTTTGTTCGGCAATAATATCCAGATAGGCCTGCATGACACTGGATGTCAGTGTGGCCTGCGCCGCTTGCAAGGTAGCCGCATAGCTTTGCGAGGCAAATTCGGCAGCGCTAACACTATTGCCAATTTTGTTCCACACATCCACTTCCCAACTGACATCCACAGAGGTGGTATATTGGGTATCGGTGTCTTTGCTTTTACTGCCGTCAAAAGACAGTGAAACATCGGGTAAACCATCGGCATTCGCCAAGGTCTCAGAAATGCGAGATTGCTTTAAGGTAATGAAGGTTTGCTGTAATCCGGGGTTATTGGACAAGGCTTCATCAACAAGGGTTTGCACCTCGGGCAAAGGCAGCAACTGTAACAGTGTACGGGTATCTTTGGCATCTGCGCTTTGCGCTATCCAAGCAACATCTTCACCTAAGTTGGTCTGTGCCTGCTCACTGTAGGGTGGTTCTACCTGACTGACGCAGCCGCTAAGGGCTACAGCCAACGTTAATGCTGTTAGCGACGGTTTCGTCTTCATATCTCAATCTCTGATATCCCGAATCGACGTAGGATAAGATATGAGCGGTTAAGAAAAGGTTAATACTTTCCCAAAACGTGAAAATTTAACCCTTTCCCAACAACCGTGCGCAGTGGCAAATTAGCCATCTTCCCGTGCTAAGGCATCCAGTACGGCAAACAGCACATTCGCGCCAACCCGAGACACTTCCTGATCATAAATATGTTCCACATTCACACCTTCTTGGCCGCCAGCTAAATCACTGATAGCACGAATAATGACCCAGTCGATATCATTGATAGTACAAACTTGCCCCACCGCGGCTGATTCCATTTCGGCGACTTCCGCATCAAAGACCTCCCGCGTCCATTTTCGGTATTCGCGGTTATCAAGAAATACCGATCCGGTGACACCGTTACCGCCGACGGTAAGTTTGGCTTTGCGTTCTCCTAAAATGCGTTGTTCCGGCATGGTCATTATGGCGTCTCGCGCAGCATCTAACAGTCGTGGGGTGGCTGAAAAGTAGGCGGTATCCTGGGGGACATCCATGCCATCTTTAATAATAAGGACTTCATCAGGATGGATAAATTGGAAGTTTTTATAGTTAGGTAGATGGGGATCCACTTCACGACGATCGGCCTGTTCAGCAAGGAATTTGGCATAGTACTCTGGCAAAATATACTGGCCGTTTTGAGCCGGATCCGGATTGGCATACACGCTTTCATCATGATAGTACCAACGCTCAGGAACAATCACATCACCAGGTTGCCATTTGGGGTTTACCGCACCGGCAATTCCCATGTAAACCACCTGCTTGATGGGAAAATAATCAAAGGCCATCTGCATAGTAAGCGCTGCATTGGCAATGCTCATACCGGTGGCAAAAATCAGTACCGGCTCATCATGATAGGTCCCCATGCGATAGGTGACCCCTTTAAAACGCACCACATCGGTGATCTGCGCACCGGGATCGGCGTCAATGCGCCCTAAAATCCCTTTCATTTCGGGCCCGTAAGCCACCACAATGGCAGTATAGGGCGTACCCTGAAACACTTTCGGCCCATAATTAACCCCATGATAAGACTTGGCGGTGTCTGTTAGGGTGGCGCTGTTTGGCGTTGTCGTACAGCCTGCAAGGGCAATAACACACAGCCCAACAACAAGCGCGCGCTGCCACAAGTAGCTTATTTTTTTCATATTTTTCCCTGGTTGTTTGGCGAAGAAAATTTACTTTATCAGTTTTTAGGTGGGGATAAACCCAATAACAGCAGGAAAAAGGTCGGTATTTTGTAAAAAAACCCGGTTCCACTTAAGTCACCGGGTTAAAGACAGGTTTATTCAATGCCACATAAACATTGGTATCACGAAGATTAAAGGGGCAATACTTCCATAACAAGCACATACATGCCGCGACGTTCTTGGGCTGGCGCTGTAGCCTTGTCATCTTCATATTCGGCTTCTAACCAATACATGCCAGGCTCATCAAAGGTGACAGAAATCTCACCATTTTCATTCGCCGTAAGCTTCATGGCGTCGTCGGTATCGCGATATTTTTCGCCATCTTTCACAATTGTGACTTTTGTATTAGACGCCACGTCACCGTCCATGAGGAAACCTAAATTAATGGCTTCACCGGTATACAGATCGTTAGGATGGGTTTTTCCATCCAGTTCCAAGCCGCTTCCCGTTGGTTTTAACACCGTATCGGAAGGTTCTTTTAAGGTAACAAAGACATCAATTCTGCGTGCGGCATCCACAACGTGAAGATCATCGGCGTCTTTAGGCACCGCTTTTTCAAAAGACTCCGTAGATGCTTCTTTGCCACGACCTGGCCATCGCTTACGCTTGCCATTGTCGTCTTTCCAAGTAGCCATGATAGACCGTGAAGAAGAGCCCACACGGTAAGTACCTTCTTCTGTCAGATTCACGTCAAACACACTGCGATAGCGCAATTTCTGGCCGTGTTGTTTTTCAACGTCTTTGCCAGACGGTGATAGCACCTGAATGGATTCGATGGGCATGGCAAAATGATCAGGCATAAAAATACCATTTGCCACAGCGGCATCAAAACTAATCCATTCATCATCACCTGATACCACCGTCGTGGTGGGCTTTATCCATGCTCGGTGTGCCAAAGCTGGGGTTGCGATTAACGACAAGGCCACAACACCGGTACTGATTAAACTGCGTAGTTTCATTTTTTAGGGCTCCAGAAGTAATTCAATTTTAGCAAGCTCTTGACTGCCTTCGGCGATCTGATGCTGTTTAGATAAGACGGGCAAGGTAACAGGCACGCTGACGACTTCCCGGCCACCTAGCTCACGAGCCGCTTCCACATAAAGGGTGTATTCACCCGGTGCGATACCGTCGAACAACCCGTTTAAATCCACTGTATGTGCACCAGGACGGCGGGTTGCACCGCTAACGCCATCAATTGGCATATCTGCACTACGGCCGCTTCTGCGCCACCAAAGACGCATATCTTTCAGCCATTTTTCGCCTTTGCCATTTTCCATTCCCATGTCGTACCAAACCGCAATATCCTTAACACGCTTTTCTTTACTGTTTGCCAACCACATCGCAACATAGGGCGCGTGATATTCAGCAACAGACATGCGCGGTAACGTCACCGTCAGTTCATCAGCCTGAGCTGATGTCACAGAAGCCAACCACGAGAAAGACAACATGACACCTACACTTGCGAGGTGTTTGGCCTGTCTTGTCAAAGACTGGGTGTCTGATCCCATTCAATTACTCCTTAAGTTCCAAAACATTAATATCGAGCGCACTATCACCTACCTACACAGTAAGTAATGTCTCCCCCTTTTCTCTAACTTAAGCAGGTTGTTTATCCTATTGTCTATCAGATTGACCGAGAGAATATCGACAGGCAGGTCAATCAACCTTAATCTGGGTTACCAAATTCGTTAGGAAATGAGAATTATTTTTATTTAAGATAAACTGACTCTTCTTTTTTCTCAACTCATTTCTGCGATTTTTCTAAGGAAATTCTTTTGTTATGAATACTAAGCTTTTGCGATCCTTACAAATATTTGTCGAAGTCGCCCATACCAGCAATATGAGCATGGCTGCAAAAAACCTACATATGACAGTTTCAGCCATAAGTCAGCAGCTCAGAAAATTAGAAATGGAAGCCGGTTTAAGCCTGTTTAATCGAAATACCCGTCATATTAGCCTTACCGAAGCGGGGCATATCTATTATAAAACAAGCATGAAATTACTTGAGGTCGCCAGAGATGCCCAACATGCCATTGAACAATTACAAGAAACGCCCTCGGGAAAGCTAAAAATTACCGCACCGGAAGGCTTTGGTGGTGGGCTACTTAGTAAACCTTTAAACAATTTACTGTCTCAGTATCCCAAAATTACTGTGGCGCTGGAGTTAACCGATGATTCGGTGGATGTTATTGCCTCAGGGGCAGATTTAGCCATTTCACTGGAAAAAGTCAACGAAGCGAACCTTGATTGCAGTCATCTGGCTACTTGGGATCTACTGCTGTGTGTTTCCCGGGATCACCCTCTCGCTCAAGAAGTCCAACCCACCGCAGAAAGCCTGCAACAATATAGGTTTTTAAGCCACCGTTCTATGCCCACGGTGACACTGACAAAACACGATGAATCGAATATTCTACTGGAAAAGTCACGCATTGAAGTCAATGCCATGCCAGCCTTAATTCGCCTGACCCGGGACGGTTTAGGGTATGGCCTTTTGCCCGAACCGGAAGTGCGGGAACTGGTTAAATCCGGTGAGTTAGTGCGTCTCTTAGCAGACTGGAACGTGCCTAAATACAGTGTTTATGCTGTCACCCCCAAACATGAGGCAATGCCCGTAAAAACAAAAGCCACTGTGAACTGCCTCAAAGAATCCTTTGCCATACTCTAAGACATCAACACTTCCAAAAGGCGATAACTAAGGCGCAGTGGCTGAAGGTATCGCTTTTTTCACCAATGGCGAGGTACGGGTACCTCGGGCTTTATAACGATACCGCTTAGCGCTTCGATATTGCTCAAGCTCATGGTTGTTGGCCAACTTTGCCGGTTTTTTACGTATTCTAGTCCCGTTTACGACATCAAGACACATTGTTCATACTCCTTGTTACTGCAATGCCTAGGCAAAATTTCGCCCTCTAATCTTCGAAGTCATAACGGGGATTTCCCCAAAATTACTGACGACGGGTTTTATCATTCTTTCCCCAATCCAGCGTTCTTTGCAGGACGCTCTACCGGATTCACTCCACTCACAGCAAGGTCTAGACCAACTTGCAGGATTTAGACCAACGTTTTTTTGACGTTTTCTTGGCCTAGGTTAAAGCGGTAAACTGGGCATTTCTCGCGCCCTGTCTGGTATTAGCTCTTGCTGGAAGCTGGATTTTTCGGCGGGAATAAAGGATGATAGCGTCACTTTTGAATGTAAAAATGGCATAGCAGTTTGTATGCCTTACCACTTTTTGTTCAACACCAAGTCTTAGGGAACCTTTATGTATAAACTGGTACTTATCCGTCACGGCGAAAGTCAGTGGAACTTAGAAAATCGTTTCACCGGCTGGCACGATGTGGATTTGACTGACACCGGCGTCGCGCAAGCAAAAAACGCAGGGAAGCTAATGAAAGATGCTGGCTTCGAATTTGATATTGCTTACACTTCGGTGCTGTTACGCGCCATCAAAACCCTTAATATTGCGCTGGAAGAAATGGGACAACATTACTTGCCGGTACAGCGTCACTGGCGTCTGAATGAACGTCACTACGGCGCCCTCACAGGCTTGGATAAGGCAGAAACCGCGGCCAAGCATGGCGAAGATCAAGTGAAAATCTGGCGTCGTAGTTTTGACGTTCCACCACCGGCGGTAGAAGAAAGCAGCGAACACTTCCCCGGTCATGATCGTCGTTATAGCCATGTAGATGCGAGCATTTTACCTCGCGCAGAAAGCCTTAAGCTGACTATTGAGCGGGTACTGCCCTACTGGCACGATGTGATCCGTCCAAGTATTCAAAGTGGCGAACGGGTAGTCATTGCTGCCCACGGCAATAGCTTGCGCGCCTTAGTGAAATACTTAGATGGCATGTCAGAGCAAGAAGTGCTGGAACTGAATATTCCCACCGGCGTACCGTTAGTCTATGAGCTAGATGAAAATCTCAAGCCAATTTCAAAAGAATACTTAGGTGATCCTGCCGCGATTAAGGCCATGATGGATGCCGTTGCCAAGCAGGGCAAAGCCAAGTAATTGGCGAATTAATAACAAAAAAAGCGCCGCTATGGCGCTTTTTTTATGGCTATTTCAACGACAACTTGATTACGGGTTGTCTGCCTCATGGTGGCCAATAATATGTTGTTCGATGGTGTGCAGCAACGCATTCCATGCGGGTTTGACCGATGGGTAGGTACCGGAAGCCGTTAAACCATTGTGTTGACGATTGGTCAGCATAATGACAATCAACTCATCATCAGGGCGAAACCAGATTTGCGTACCGGTGAACCCCGGATGCCCATAAGCCACCCGTCCATCGCCCTCCTCGTAGCGCCAAAAACCCAACGCCTGATTGGTGTCATAGGGCGTATCGAGAAAGTCAGCCACGGTTTCTGGGCTCGCCAGTTGATAATTGCCGTAGCCACCGCCGTTAAGCAGGGTTTGGCAATATATTGCCAAATCGTACACGGTGGAAAACAACCCGGCATGCCCAGCCACGCCATCAAGGCCGTACCAGGCATTGCCATCGTTGGCCTCACCCACCAAGGTATAGTCCCGATACCCAGCAAAGGTATCGGTCATGGCGGGTTCAGACAAGATGGGATAGGGCTCACCACTGGCAACCATGGTCTGTTCATAGGGATTACCGTGGGATGTGGCGGCAATGCGCTGTTGCCATGAAACAGGCGGTTTATACATGGTATCGTTCATACCTAACGGCGCAAAAATTTCCTGCTCTACATAGTTATTCTGCGTTGTGCCCGTTAAGGATTCCACCACCCGGCCCAGTAACATAAAGCCGATATCCGAATACGCCCGTTTCTCACCAATGTCATAGCGTCTAGGCAACGCAGCAAGGTAGGCAAAGACCGAGGCTCGGCTGTGTTTTTTGTGCAGCCAAGTAGGTTGCCATTGCCATAATCCTGCGCGATGGGTTAGTAATTGTTGAACGGTAATGTCGACTTTGTCTGTATCCGCCATGCCCGGAATTAATTCGCCAAGGGTGCTTTGCAAACTCAGTTTACCGTCACTGACCAAATGCATGATTGCCGCTGTGGTGCTCACTACCTTTGTCACCGAAGCTAAATCAAAGACGGTATTCGCATCAGTTTTACCTAGTGTAGCCCCTTCTTGTATCCCCTTGGGGTTTACTGTCCTGAATTGCTTCATGCCCTGACCTTCGGCAAAGAGGATTTCCCCTTTTTGCGCCACCAGCACTGCCGCACCGGGAAACAGCGAGTTATTAGGATCGGTACCTATGTAGGGTTGTAAGGCATGTCTTAGCAAACGCTTTTGCTGGGCAGACAATGACGTTGCTTGACTTGCCGGTTGTAAGGTCGGGTAATCCACCGACACCGTCAGACTGCCTTTTAGCAAGGTCAGTCCCAATGTATTCCTGCCTTTGTGGACGGCCGATTCATCCGTCAAAATCAGCTGGGGATCCCCAGCGGTATCAATACTGCCCTCAAACACCACTTTTTCATTAATGGAAATACGGGCATTACTTGCCATTACTGGCTTGATCCTTAACGTCACCCGTTGTTGTGGCACTGAAAAGTGGCCTTTCACACTATCGCCTACCGATTCAGCCCGTAATACCAATTGTCCGTCCATATCATCGGCAAACGCCGGAACCAATGTGAAGGCGCTAATTGCCGTGGCTTGGGCAACCGTGCGCGCCCACTTAATCATGGTGCGACTGCACATGGTCAAGTTCATCAAGAGAGACGGGAACCGTGCCTGTGGGTTCAAGCATGCCAGCAAACACCCGAGACAAGCTATCCATAGCACCGCCGGTATAGGGGCTATCATCATCATCGCCTAAGGCATACACATTGGCGTTGTAGGTAACAAGTACGGCATCGCTACGTTTATCAAGGCGGTCGCTGTCATAAGGCATACGCAAATACACCAAAATACTGCGTTTTCCTGCGTCTTTCACCTCATCAAGCAATGCCGGAAGCATGGCTTGCGCCTGTTCAAAACCCAAAAGTTGTTCTGCGTTTTCATCCATATCTTCCATGCCTCCCAATTCCACCAAACTCGGCGCCGGGGTCATGCTACCCAGCACCACTGTATCTGCCTGGGCAATACCGCTTTTAAGAGACGTTTCACTGACTTGCTGCAAGCTAATACAGTTCACCACTTGTTGAGGGCGATATAAGGACACATGGTAAGCGAGTGCATCACATAGGTGCGCTTCTGGCATCAACATGAGCACCTTATTTTGTGGCGGTATTATGTAATCTTCCCTTGCCCCTTTAAGACGGGTAATGGCCGCATCGGCTAACTGCTGAGCAAGATGTTTGTTTTGCAACAACCTTTCTTGTAGAGCGTCAGGATCAGGGGCAGTCCATGAAGCCAAATTAAATTGTGCCTTTGTCCTACGAATTCGATCTGCAGATTCGGCAATGGCGTCCCTGTCCAGCTCCTTGTTTTTTACCTTCTCAACCAGCGTATCCAGCAACCGGTTGTAACGGCGAATATCGGCTTTGGTGTGCACTGGTAAGGGCATCACCACCATATCACTGCCGGCGGCAAAGGTGGCCGCCACCGCATCAGTCTGATCAAAAAACTTGGCAATCCCTGCCATATTCATCGCATCGGTGACAATAAGGCCTTCAAAGCCCAATTCATCGCGCAAAATGCCGGTAAGAATTGTTTTCGATAAGGTTGCAGGCTTAATTTGTTGCTGACCAGATTTGTCGATTAAGGTTGAGCTATCAAGCTGGGGATATTGAATATGGGCGGTCATTACCAAAGCCGGTGACGCATTATCAATAATGTGCTTGAACGGGTAGAGATCTACCGCATCGATGGTGGCTCGGTCATGATCCACCACAGGCAACGCCAAATGGCTGTCAGTGTGGGTATCACCATGACCAGGAAAGTGCTTGAGGGTACCGAGTACACCTTCCTTTTGCATGGCGCTAAGCTGGGCTTGTCCTAGCTGGGCTACCTGCGCGGGGTTTTGTCCAAAAGAACGCACATTAATGACGGGGTTCGCCAAATTCGCATTCACATCAATGTCTGGCGCAAAATTGGTGTTGATCCCCAACGCTTTTAATTCACTGGCAATGATTTTTCCGCTGAGGGTGGCATAGGTGGTCCCCGACTTTTCCCAGGTTGCACCAATAGCCATGTTACCGGCGAAATCTGTGGTATAAACCCGCGGCGTTCTAAACACACGTCCGCCTTCCTGATCAATCCCTATCAATAATGGCTGTGCGCCTTCCGAGGCCATGGCCGCCTGTTGCAAGTCACTTGTTAAGGCGGCAATTTGTGCCGGATACGCCAAATTCTCGCTAAACAAGATCACGCCACCTAAACCTGAATCAGTGATCAATTCGGATAATTCATCCGGCAGTTGAGTCATGGGCGTGCGACAAGGATCCGTGTCCTCTTCACAAAAGTAACGAAAATCGAGCATGATTTTCTGTGCGAGATCCCGGCGAATTTGCTGGGTGTCTGTATCGGGTGTCATCGCGCAACCATTTATTACCTGGAGGCCTCCTAAGCATATTGCTAATTGCAATAACCGCCTGCCCGAAACCAATTTAGCAATCATAAAACGCCTCTATCATTAAATTATTTATCCCAGCCAAAATCACACAATGTAATTTAATATTTATTCTTTAAGGATTTCTGTGGTGAGTGTACACAGAATTGCTGGCGGTAAAAATAAACCTACCACTGTTTTTACAGCAATGCGGCCGTAAATACGACCGCATGCTAGATGTTGCGATTACCTCAGGGGTAACGTTACAACATTGGTGTGTATCTCATAGATACGCCAATGGAACGGCCTACCACATCGTAACCACTGACGGTGTTAAAGCGGGTTGCACCGGCCTCTGGTACAGGCGCTTCTTTATTGAAGAGGTTATCAATACCTGCACCAATATTCAGGCTGTCATTCACCTGCCAGGAAGCGGCCACGTCAACGTAGTTTTGTGCCGCAATGGAAATACTAGGATCGCTGGCATAAACCACATCACCAATACGACGCCAGCTAACCTGCATATTTAATGCTTCCAGCGCCCAGCCAAAGCTCATACGGTGCTTATAGTCAGCTTGCAGTGAACTGGCGTAATCGCCGGTACAGGCCGTACCATAAGTGCCTTTACAATCTTCCACGGGTAACGTGGGATCCAGCTGTTTTTCTGCCAAGGTAACGATGTTGGCGGAGTAATTAAAGCTAAATTCACCGCCAATACTTTGTGGGGCATCAAATTTGTATTGGGCTGAAATATCCAGTCCTTCCTGGGCAAAGCTCGATACGTTAAAGTCATTAACCAGTGCGGTGGTAATAAAGCCGGTTTCAGGATCACGCAATACCGCATCACACAAGGGGTTGCTGGCAACCGGGTTATCGATATAACAGCTTTGCAGTGCCGCAGCCGGTTGAATTACCCAGATGGCGTCGTTAATTTCAATTTGATACCAGTCTACCGTTAGGTCAAAGCCATCAATATAGTCAGGCGTATAAACCACACCAATGGTGGTGGAGTCAGCTTTTTCCGGACGAATATCTGGGTTACCACCATAGGTATACTGGGCGGTGGAAGAATCCCATTCGGTTCCCACTTCTGGCGCACCAAAACGGGCACATTGTTCAGCATCACCGGTTCCCAATAAACAAGGATCGCCTTCAAAACGGCCTGCCAAACTACTGATGAACTGATCACTATAAGGGTCGAATATTGCCAAAGACAACGCCGAAACGGGACCTGCAAACTCACCTAAGTTAGGCGCGCGAAATGCCGATTGACGGGTCCAACGTACACGCCAATCATCGTTGATTGTCCAGTTTAAGCCCAGTTTATGGGTATCGTCGGCATCGGTATTCGAATAGCTGGACACCCGATACGCACCTTCAAAATCCAGTTCCTGAATAAACGGCTTATCCACCAGCAAAGGCACCAGGACTTCTAAATAGGCTTCTTTACTGTAAAAACTGGCATCTATATACACCGAACTGCTTGATGAGTAGGTGGTACCAAGGCTGAAAGCATCACCCGGACGCTGTACACCGGCTTCGCGGCGATACTCATAACCAACGGCATAGCTCACAGGCCCGGCTGGCAATTCAAATAACGGCGTTGATTCACCGGAAAAGGTAATGGCCGCCACATTTTGTGTACGTTCTCGGGTATGGTAAGTCAGGGTTGTCTCAAGATCCGTTAACGCCACGGAGGGATCAAAAATGTTTACGCTATTGGCGATTTCGGCAAAGCTACTGGTGCCGCTGGCCGTGGTCTCATACCCTGAGTTATAAACCGTATCGGATTCGTCGGTTTTACCGTGCTGAAAGTAGCCGTCATAACGCAGATAATCGGTAATGTCGCCGCGGAATCCAACCTGGAACTGAAAACGATCCCGATCGGTTTTGGTTTTTTGCAGCCCCAACCCCAAATTACGCTCCACATTCACCACGGCTTCGCCGTTCTCATCGAAGGTAAGCTGGTCGGCAATTTCATCGGTGATATAAGGGTTATCTTCGGTAAGGGTCACCTCTTCATTCACAGATATTGGCGTTTGGCCCACGCTACCGGAAGACCACACATCCATTTGTGAATACAGGGCGCGACCATACATGGTGACGTTGTCGTGTAAATCCACATCCCAGAATAAACCGGTAGATTGACGGGTCATGGGCGAAACCAAATAGCTACCGGCGGTGGAATCGACGGTGTTTCTGTCTTCAGTGAGCGAACCGCTATCATCAATACCGAAACTGTTTCCTGACGCCACATCTGTGTAATAACCGCCGGTATTAATCACTTCGGTGTTGTTTTCCATGGCAAATTCACGATCACCGGCATATAGAGCCTGGCGATCGGCATAGCTGACAAAACCGGTCAAATGCCCTTTACCGTCTAAGATATCACCACCAAAAATGGCTTCAGCATTGAATTGCTCTGCGCCATCTTCGGGCATCTCATAGCTGGTAGAAAACTCAACGCCATCAAAATCATCATTCATAATGAAGTTAACCACACCCGCTACCGCATCTGCACCGTATACCGCTGCCGCGCCGCCGGTTAATACATCAACCCGCTTAATCAAACCGGCGGGTATGGCGTTAACATCCACCGCATTACGAAATCCAAAGGGAACCGCACGGGTACCATCGAGTAAGACCAAAGTACGGTTTTGTCCCAACGCTCTTAAATCAATGGTGGTTGCAGAACTACCACTTGCGCCGCTGCTAGGCGCCTGTGGCAGCTTAAATATAATATCTTCAACGTTGACGGCTCTATCGAGTTTAAGCTGAAATTCTTCTACTGAGGTAACCGGACTGGTGGATACCACTTCGGCACGAGGAATGCGAGAGCCCGTCACATTGACCACTTCAATGTCATCGTCAGAGGACGTTTGGGCTGCACTGGTTGCGGATAATACTGCTAATTGAACGGCGAAAGCCGCTTTGGTAAAACGGCGAACAGGTGAGTAACTACTATGGCGTTCCATGATATCTCCAATAGTGTGTTGAGGAAAATGTAATTCCGCCAGTGCAAGTGCCAGGTCCACTTCCAGGAAGAATAAAGTCCACTATGATTAAAAAGCGTTCTTATTATCGTCATAATGTAACAATTTTTTATAACAATTGAACATTTATATCAAGAATAATTTATTTTAACGTGCTAAATTTACGCTTCTAGTGCCTAATAAAGTGTGCCCGACAACATACAGCGTCGGCGCAGAGCCCGAGAGAGTGTGATTTATTCGATGAACAGTTATATTGAAAAGCTTTTTACCAGTAGTCAGAAACCCAGCCGTCGCATTCTCGGTTTGATGAGTGGTACATCCCTAGATGGTCTTGATATCGCACTGTGTCATATCCGCGGTTACGGGAAAGGCACCAAGGTCACGATTGAGCAATTTGTTACCGTGCCTTATAGCGCTTCATTCCAATCCGCCATTCGTGATGTTTTTGCCAAACGCACCGTGGATCTACAGGAAGTCACCCTGCTCAACGGCTACGTGGGGGAATGTCATGGGCAAATGGTTACTCAGGCACTGCAACAATGGCAAATTAATCATCACGACATCGACTGCATTGCCAGCCACGGACAAACGATTTTTCATTGTCCTCAGGAACAACATGGTTTATCCCAATATGGCAATGGCACCCTGCAAATTGGTGACGGCGATCGACTGGCGACAATAACGGGGATTATTACCTTTTCGGATTTTAGGCAAAAGCACATTGCAGCCGGTGGTGAAGGCGCGCCGCTTGCGGTGTACGGTGATTATCTGGTGTTCTCGTCCCCCGAAGAAAATCGGATTTTGCTAAATATGGGAGGCATTGCCAATTTCACCTGGCTGCCCGCTTCCCATAGCGCAAATGAGGTTTTCAGCACCGATGTTGGGCCGGGAAATACCATCATTGATGCCTTTGTTTGCCAGCAATATGGTCACTTACGTTTCGATAAAGACGGTATGCTTGCCGCCGCTGGCACAGTTAGCCCCGATCTACTCAATACCTTGTTGCAACATGAATTTTTTACCTATTCGGTACCCAAAACCACTGGCCCGGAAGTCTTCAATCTGGACTATTTATATCAAGCGCGTTTAAGAAGCCATACCTTATCATTAAGCAATGAAGATGTGATTGCCACATTAACCGCCTTTACCGCCAAAGGTATCGCAGAAAGCCTCATACAGACACTGGGAAGCGACATGACGGCCACGATTTATGCTAGTGGTGGCGGCGTTCACAATCCGGTGCTAATGAAAACCATCGCCGAAGAATTACCGGCAAAGATCACACTGAAAAACCTCTCTACCCTCGGTATTGATCCCGACGCCAAAGAGGCCATGTTGTTTGCCATTCTTGCCAATGAAACCCTAGGGGGCAGCGCCTGTTTTGCAGGAAACGACTATCAGATCCCTAACACCACCATGGGAAAAATTAGCCTGCCTTAAATTTTTCTTCAAAACGAAAAAAACCGGGGTATCACCCCGGTTTGATATCACTGCAATCAGCACTTATGCCATATGGATAACGCTACGTATGCTTTTCCCTTCATGCATCAGGTCAAAGGCTTCGTTCACCGACTCTAAGGGCATGGTGTGAGTGATAAAATCATTCAACTTAAATTCGCCCGCCATATAACGCTCTACGTACTCAGGTAACTCAGAACGCCCTTTCACGCCACCAAAGGCAGAACCACGCCATACACGGCCGGTAACCAATTGGAATGGACGGGTTGAAATTTCTTGTCCCGCGCCCGCAACGCCGATAATAACCGACTCGCCCCAACCTTTGTGACAGCATTCCAATGCAGAACGCATCACGTTCACATTACCAATACATTCAAAGGAAAAATCCACACCGCCATCGGTCATTTCAACAACCACTTCTTGAATAGGCTTATCGAAATTTTTAGGGTTAATGCAGTCCGTGGCACCCAGCTTTTTCGCCAGATCAAACTTACTTTCGTTAATATCAATAGCAATAATACGCCCAGCTTTGGCCATGGTCGCGCCAATAATTGCCGACAGTCCAATGCCACCGAGTCCGAAAATCGCTACCGTATCGCCTTCCTGTACCTTGGCCGTATTCATTACCGCCCCCATGCCTGTGGTTACACCACAACCTAACAGACACACTTCTTCTAAAGGCGCTTCCGGGTTAATTTTAGCCAGCGAGATTTCTGGTAAAACTGTGTATTCAGAAAAGGTGGATGTGCCCATGTAATGAAAAATGGGTTTGCCATCAATACTAAAACGTGTGGTGCCATCAGGCATTAGCCCTTTACCTTGGGTTTCGCGAATTTTTTGACACAGATTCGTTTTTCCCGACTTACAGAATTTACACTCACCACACTCGGGCGTGTATAACGGGATCACATGATCGCCCACCTGAACGCTTGTCACGCCTTCGCCCACGGACTCTACAATACCGCCGCCTTCATGACCGAGGATGGCTGGAAACACGCCTTCAGGATCTTCACCTGACAAGGTAAAAGCATCCGTGTGGCATACTCCGGTAGCTAAGATTTTAATTCTTACTTCACCAGCCTTAGGGGGCGCAACCTGTACTTCTTCAATTGATAAAGGCGCTTTTGCTTCCCACGCCACAGCCGCTTTACATGTAATAACTTCAGCCATCCAACTTCTCCCGCTGTAAATATGATTCGTTTAATATTTTACTATTGTAACCTACTCCATAAATGTAACAATACAGCTAAAATGAAAATCACTTTTTCATAAATGAAATAATAGGTGAGCCATGAATTTAGAAGGCATTGTAGAATTTGTCACCGTCACCGACCAACGCAGCTTTACCCTTGCCGGTAAGGTACTCGGCATTTCCACAGCCAAAGTCAGTCGAAAAGTGACGATGTTAGAACGCCGACTAGAAACAAAACTGCTTAACCGCACCACCCGCGTTGTCACGCCCACCGACATGGGACAGCAATTTTATCATCAGTGCCGTCACGTGCTTGATCAGTTAAATGATGCAGAACGGCATATTACAGCGCAGCAACTTACCCCTTCGGGCAAGTTAACACTGACGGCACCGGTTACCTTTGGCGAGCGCATTATTGCCCCGTTAATTAATGACTTTCTGATTGCTAACCCGCGCATTGAAATAACGTTAAATTTAAGTAATCAGGTGCTGGATTTAGTACAGGAAAACTATGATCTTGCCATACGCCTAGGTGATTTGGAAAACTCCACTCTTCGCGCCAGACGTTTAGGCAATCGCACCTTGTACACGTGTGCATCGGCGGCCTATTTTAACGAGCATGGTACCCCCACCTCCATTAGCGAACTTAAACAGCACCAATGCATTGCGGGCACATCATCGCACTGGCAGTTTAAGGTAAAAGGCAAACAAACCTCCTTTCGGTTACAACCCAGACTACGCTGTAACAGTGGTATTGCTATTCGCGATGCCGCTCGTAAAGGCTTAGGGATAGTGCAATTACCCGATTATTACGTAAACGAAGATATCGAGAAAGGACGACTAGATGTCATTATGCAAGACTATCAAATCGAAGATGATGGCATATGGGCGGTCTACCCACAAACACGACATATTTCCACAAAAGTCCGGCTATTACTGGATTATCTAATTAAAAAGCTGTAATTATAGCCATATTGATAAGATCGGTTTTCGCCGCATTTCTCTTACTTTTCAGGCCATGTGTCAGCAAAAGAAGAGCCATGAGGTCATTTCTACGCTCCATCAATAACGGATTAGACATTGCCATGACTATTAAGGATGTAAGATGAAAAAGTTGCTACTAATTACCTCATTTCTGCTTTCTTTCAATGCCGCTGCTCTGGATGAGTTTGGCACCTTGGATGAAGGCGTAAGAACCCTGATCACCAGTGTGGTGAGCGAACTAAAATTACCCAATAACAACGAAACCAAAATGGATATCTACAATGCCATTAGTTTTGTTTTTGCTGATGATAATGACTGGAGTAGTTACTGGCTTGGTTATGGCGACGTGAGTAATTCGCGGATAAAAAGTGACGAAATCACCTTTATCGAACAATTTATTAATACCTCTGATAAAGGCATGTTTTTTCTTTCGTTTATTTACGATAAGAAAGAAAATCAATTGCTACTGAACAGCAAGCAAATCCGTCATGGTACCGATAAAGAAGTCCTCGGTGTCTTTAGTGAAACCAAAGCCAATACTGATGAATACGAAATGATCCATGAAAAAGACAACTATGCCATGTCGCAGAAAAAAGATTATGTGGATTTTTCCGGTTTCTCCGTAATGGATGGTACCGGCGCCATCGTCTATTTTGATCAGGTGGTCATCGACTTATAACCCCCCCATTTTTTTAAGATACAAAAAAAAACCAGCGAAAATTCGCTGGTTTTTTATGGTTATAAAAACACGTCATTTAGAACATGTATTTTATACCCACTTTGATGCGCCAAGTTGAGGCTTCTTCATCAAAGGAGTCATAGTTACTCGTATCTGTACCGCCATAGGCTTCGTACAACACGTACTGACCTTCATCATTGATGTCATAATCATACAGTATGGCTTGAGGATACTGCATCTCGTACACGTTACCCCAGTCACTGTTAAGCAGGTTAGCGAAGTTATCAATGTTCAGATAAATCTTGCCTTTGTGCCCTTCAGCAAAGCCTGGGATTTCCTGAGAAATCGATAAGTCCATGGTGGTGATCCACGGCTGAGTTTTCGTGTATTTACCCGCATAGCCACCTGCAGAGCCTGCGATTCCTGCTTCTTCCGCAATGGCCATGATTTCGTCGTAGCTTAAGCCTGCATCGAAGTCGAAGGCAGGATCACTATCACTTGAAGGCAGATACGGCAGATAGATGTCAGAATCGTCAAACTCAGACTGATCACCTAAGTCATCATCCTGGTAAGAACCCAGTACCCAAGAGAAAGGACGGCCTGAACGACGTTCGAAGAACAAATCAAAGGTCGTGTTATAACCTTCAAAGAACTGATGGGTATAACCTAAGTTCATCACCAAACGGTGTTCAATTTCGTAGTATGCTGTACCCACTAGCGGTTCATTACGGTTAACAGTCACTTCGTACTGGTAGTTCGATTCCGCCGTTGAGCTGGTGCCTGGGTTTGCTTCCGTAATATCTTGGTGGGTATACGACGCATTGAAACGGAAACCGTTGTCCCACTGCTTGCTTAAAGCAGACGTGAACAGGATACTGCGGCCACCGTCTTTAGAGTTCGTCAGCTGAATATCATAGTTGCCTTCGTAATCTGTTCCGTCGTAAACGTTATCCCAGATGATACGTCCTTCCACGGTGCTGTTACCGTTATCCACCCGGGATAGATCTACCCAGTAAGCCGCATTCTGACGGTCAACATAGGTAAATTCGTTGGTCCAGGCAAAGTTCTCACCCAGTCCGGGTACGTCAAACACATAGTCCGCCGCAATTTGATAACGCCAATCAGATGGCAATTCAAAATCTGGATCGATAGAGTTAGTACTACCGGCCCCTTGCGTTAACGCAGCTTGCGCCACTTCAGGTACGGAGGTGAAATCTACTGCACTTGAATCCAGTGATGAGTAAGCTACAGAGTCTTTGGTTACGCCATCGTTAGTGTAGGCGTTAGAAATCCAAACCAGTGGCATACCACCGTAGAAGCGCCCCACACCACCACGCACGGTCAAATCATCGTTGAGGGCCCAATCAAAGCTAAAACGAGGAAGCAAGATATCGAAGCCATCTAGATTTTCGGTATTTGAAAAACCGTAAGTACTAACGAAGTTACTATTTTCGCTAGGTGAATCAGCAACCGTCAGGTATTCATAACGCAATCCACCGGTAACCGTAAAGTTGTCAAACAACTCATAGGTGGCGTCGCCATAAAGTGAATATGTGGTGCTTGATACATCGTACGCCAGATCCTGAACATCATTGGTATAGGCGTTGGAATATTCAAAATAAGAGATGGTTTTGTCTTCAAAATCATCCAGATCGTCGAAATACCAAGTGCCTAAGGAGTCACGTCCGTATAGGTTGTAATTCCAAGTATCTTCGAGTTCGGCACCAAATTTATATTCAACATCGCCGGCCAGATAAGTAGCATGAACAGCAAAATTCCATACTTCATTTTTCAGTACGTTGGCATGACGGTTTTCATCAGTACCAGCAACTATGGAATAACCGCTATCGGAACCATCAGCGGTATCGATGTTGATTTCACCCCAGTCTGTCGCAGTAATAGACTGCTGATCAAACTCTTTATAAGATAGGCTGATTTCTGTTTGGAAATCCGGTGTCCAGTCAGAGTATACGTGGGCCGTATAGTAGGTATTCTCTTGCGCCAGCGTCCAGGTATTAGATTGCAGATAGATAGTATCTGAGTCATCGTTAAATACCTGAGCTGCGGTATTTTCCTGATGGCTATAAGTAAAGTCCGCACGGTGATCGTTGTTGATGTTCCAATCTAACTTGATCAAGATTTTCTCATCTTCATCAGGATCAGCACTGGTGGCGATAGAGTCTTCTAACCCATAAGTGCTGGACAGGATACTGATCACTTCATTCGCCGCATCCACCAACTCGTCATCATAAATATCTTCGTTGTAAGTTGTTCCTGCGTCTTCTTCCCACTTTTCGTATGAACCAAAGAAGAACAACTTATCTTTGATGAGGGGACCACCAATGGTGAAACCGTAAGTGGTTTCGTTGTTGTCCACATCGTAAGTGGTATTGTTCAGCTTCTTATCTTTTGCGGTACCAACAAAAGGCGTTTCTTCGTAGAACATGGTGCCGTGGAACTCATTGGTACCAGACTTAGTAACCACGTTAACATTACCACCACCAAATTTACCCGCACGAGCAGTAAAAGGTGTGTATTCCACCGAAATTTGACTGATGGCATCTAAAGAAACTGGCGAACGAGACGTAGGATAACCGTTATCTTGCAAACCAAAAGTATCATTAACACCCACACCGTCAACGGTAAAGGTATTATATTTTGGGTTGCTACCGGCAATACTCAACTCTTCCCCATCCGCACTAACAACTGCCAAGGGGTTATTTCTTACCAATTCTTTAATGTCACGGTTAAAGGTCGGTGCGTTTTGAATCTTAGATTCATCAAACACCGAGTTTGAGCCATTATTAGAAAAGAAATCTCGTGTACCTGTAACGGTAATGCGTTCCACATCCGATAAGGATTCTAACGATGCATCAAGTTCGAAGGTGTCATTGAGATCTAAATATACATCTTCAATGATTCGACTTTGGAACTTTTCTGACTCTACCACTATCATATAAGGACCACCGACACGTAAACCCCGTGCGGAAAAGAGCCCGTCCTCGTTAACAACAACCTCTTTAACGGTTCCAGAAGGTTGGTGAATGATAGTAATTTTACTGCCTGCTGCAGGGTTCCCCATTGGTCCAACAATGGTGCCTCGCATGGCAGATGATTGACCTGTTGCTGCAACAGCACTGGTTGCCAGGCCAATAGAAAGCGCCACAGCCATCGCAATGCGGCTGAATTGCCTGTTTGTTTTCATGTTTCTCTCCCATCAAGAGTATTTGCCATTAGACACACCCAAAACAATCTATAGATATTATGTTGTTGTGTGGCGTAGTGTTTTTATGCGCCGAGATTGTTCTCTATTTATATTGCATCTTTATTACACTTACGGGTATAGCCACTTACATAACTTTATGTATTCTTTACACAAGATTTGCAATAGTTGACTAAACGGACAGCTTTAGGGCGAAATATCGTCAATGAAGAGTATAAACATCGTCAGGTAAGCCGCTTTTCTCGACAGATTACACTTAGGGGCCATCAATCACTTTTCCGGTATAGTTTCAACATTTACATTTTTTTACCCCCATTGGTAAAAATAAAGTGACGCCTTCCTTTTTCCCTCTTCCCTCCCTGTATCATCTTTGATAATTTGATTTTTGAAATCATAAGTCACTGTTATATATATCAATTATTCCACAAGAATAGTCTCGCCATAACCTTGAACTTGTTAGGGTTTCACACCACTGCCATAACACATGGTCGTGAATGTTTCGTAGCCTTTATTTCACTTTTTCCAGCTACACCGTTTTACACAAGACTTGGAGTTAACTAAATCAATGAAAAAAACCATCTTCATGGTAGGGTTCGCCTGCCTTCTAGCCGGCTGTTCAGGTGACTCTGACAACGACACATCAAGTGTACCTTCTGTACCAGGAAGCTTTAAATTCAGTGACGACACCGGTGTTTATTATTCACCAGATATGAACGGCACTTATGATGCGGAGAGTTTGGGCACACTTGCTTTGTCATGCGAGGAAAACCGTACGCAATACTATGAAACCGAAAACGTGTATGTTTTTGGCAATCCAGACTTACCAGATTCCGATTTTGAAACTGCAGCGAATTGGGTGGAAAATTACTTTCAAGACGCACTGGATGTCATGGGTATTACCAAGGAAGAATTCTACGCAGAACGCACCCATGCACGCTTTTTGGCACGAAACCGTTTCTTCGAAGGGCTGATAGATCTGAAGGATGATTCTTCATCATCATATGGCGAATTCACATTACCCACAGAGATACTCGAAACCAGTGACACAGAAGATTTTAACTTTAACCGGTATGAATGGGCGGTTACCCTTGCCACCTACACCGACGCGCAAACGGTCATCGATACTGTTATCGAAGAAGAACTCGACTTTGATGAATATTCCTCGTTAAATATAGATGACAAAATTTATGTCTGCTTACACGAAGAAGACAACGATTCTTATTGGGGTGAAGGAACCTATGCGGGGATCGTCATTGCGGCACCATCGGTTAACCCCCCTTCCGACGCCGACGAACTTATCACCCACGAATTAATTCATACCATACAAACGGTTTTCACCATGGATGCCTCCCTAGTCCAACCCCTTCCTAGATGGTGGTTAGAAGGTCAGGCAACCTATTTAAGCGGTATGGGTACAGTGGCGAAAAAGAAGCACAATGAATATGATCCTACCCTTGTGATCTACAGTTTCGATGAAACATACGTTGATAATGCCTATGGTCACTACGCCCTTGCTTATCAATATTTAGAAGAAGCCAACGGAAGAGAAACCTTGGTGAACTTCATGTCTGAATTAAAAGCGCTGGTGACGAATGTCTATTCAGATGAGTACCCCTGGGATATTGATGAATATTTGGCCACTGAGAATTATCAATTTACCAATTTGTTTAACGCCACCATGGTAGACATGGACGGTAACCCGTTGACGGTTGAACAATGGCGGAATAACTACCATTCCTATATTGACGACTGGTCAAATTAACACGAGGCCCCTCGCGGGGGATTTTTGTTTTCTTCGCGAGGGGGGAAGTGTCTTTTAGGCCCGTGACATCACCCTAAATACTGATTAAAAAAGGCGATGGTACGCTGCCACGCCAATTCGGCATCTTTGGGGCTATAGCGGCTTGTAGAGTCGTTATGAAAACCATGCTGTGCTTTGGCGTATACATGTGCCGTATAAACCACCTTATTGGCTTTCAGTGTCTTTTCATACTCAGGCCAGGTGGCATTTACCCGTTTATCGTTTTCGCCAAAATGTAACAATAAGGGACCTTTTACCTGGTCGAGAAGCTCGCCTTTTGCTGGCGTACCATAAAATGGCACCGCAGCATCAATAACATCGGGTAAGGCCGCTGCTAAAAAATTACTGATGTAACCGCCAAAACAAAAACCCACCACGCCTAATTTGTCGGTGGTTTTATCATGATTACCCAGCCATTTAGCCGCAGCAATAAAATCCTGTTCTATTTTCGCGCTATCTAAGCTTCGTTGCATAGCGCGGCCGTCATCGTCGTTGCCCGGATAGCCGCCAAGGGGAAACAGGGCATCGGGGGCAAACGCAATGAAGCCTTCTGTGGCCAAACGTCTTGCCACATCTTTGATATAGGGGTTTAAACCACGGTTTTCGTGCACCACCAAGACCGCAGGTGCTTTTTGTTCTTCTGTTAACCCTTTAGGCACAACCAAATAACCGCCACCGGTACCATGGCCCTCTGGGGATGGAAATTCTTCGTATGTCGCTTTTATTGCTGGATCGTTAAAGGAAACCTGTTCGGCTTTGGCGTAATCGGGAATAAGGGCACTGCCGATGATACCAACGGATAGACCCGCCACGGACAAGGACGCCAGGCGGCTTAAGAAAGTACGACGATCAATGTCGCCATGGGCGTATTCGTCGTACCAATCAAATGCTTCTTGAGGAATAACTACAGGCGTATGAGTGGAGCTGGGCGTAGATGATGTCATTGTTAAAAACCTTCTGTTAAATACACGTATTTAGCGGATCCGTTTTATCGGTTTACTTCAATGGCTGCGTCTTGACGAGTAAGCCAGTCTTGCAATATAGCTTGGGTAATAAGCGGCCGGTCGCGGTAAAAACCGTGAGCCCCACCGGGTACCACGGCAAGCTCAGCGCCGGGGGTGAGCTTAATATAGTTTTGCACAGTATCAATACGTGCAGAATCATACTGACCTATCATAAACAGCGTACGACTCCCATCTATGTCTGATAATAAGTGGGTGGCATCATAGTGTTTGAGCACCCCCGTGGATGAAAATTCACTTGGTCCCCACATTTGATTATAAATAAGCGGGTTGAACCCCTTTCCACCCACGTTTTTGTAATACGCCAGAGCGGCTTTTGTTGGCGCTACCGGTTGATAATAGCGTGAATATAGAACGGTGTAGGCCTCTTGGCAAATTGGGTCTGCGGGCGGCGCATCAGACTCGCATTGTTTAAGGGTTTTTCTTGTTTCTTCAGGGGCGGCCTGCACAAGCAGATTGGCGTCCATGATCCAGTGTGGTGTAGAGATAAAGGTACCGCCTAACACCGTCGATACGGTATGTTGTGGATATTTTGCCGTATATTCAAGGGCCAACGCAGAGCCCCAGCTGTGTCCAACAATATGCCAGCGTTTAATGTTGAGTGCATGTCTTATTTTATCCAGCGATTCAACAAAGCGCTCCACCCGCCAATTCGCCGCATCATTGGGCTGTTCGGACTTCCCGCTATCGAGCTGATCATACATGATCACCATGCGTTCATTGGCTAACCCCAACATGCTGGCAAAGCCGTTATGGGTGCCACCCGGTCCACCATGTACAAAAATAACGGGAATAGCGTCCGTGTGAGACAGCCCATTGATTCTCACATATACCTTCCCCCCTTCAACCTCCACCATCAATTCCCGCTCGGGCGGGCCAAAAGGTGTGGTGATATCAGCACTGTGTTGCCCGACCTTTGCATTAGCAGGCAAGGCCATCAGCGACCATTGAATCGCCATTAAAAAAGGCAAGGCAAGTAGCAGGGGGGTTTTCACAAACGCATCTCTCATTGAATACAAAACATCCAGTATAGAGGCCTTTTTCCTGCATCTCTACATACAATAATGTCCCTGACGCCGATGTTTTAGTTTTCTTTCGTCAAACGCGCCAACAACAACTGATTTTCTTGTTCACGAAACTGCTTATAGCTTTCCCAATCAAACCCCTGCAAAAAGGCCACGGCGGCATTGCAGCCATTCTCAATCAATTTCCTCTTATCTTCGGCGGACATGTCAAAATCCAACCAGGCTATACCCGTGGTATCAATTTCTTTTACCACCTGAGAATAATCAGCAAAATGGGTGTGTCGGTATTCCCTATCACTGTTGCCTTTTGCAATATCCACCATGTTAGTTAAGTATTTAAATAACGAGGTGTTGTCAAACCTGTCTACATCGAACCCCAGTTTAGCCCCAAAGGTCGGCATGGAAGGTGTTTTTCCCACGCTGGCGTGAAAAACATCAAAGGGAAAATTCGACATGAGTCCACCATCCACAAAGGTTGCCGACTCGCCGTAGACATCAGGATCACTTAAAACATGGGAAAATTCGGTCTGTAATTGCTCAGCAATGGCCTGATAGGGAGGAATATGAGTTAAGACAAAGGGGTCGAAGAAAATGGGCACGGACATGCTCGCACGGGCAAAATCTGCCACAGGCGCAGCACTGCCTTGGGCATAAAATAAGTCCCGGTGCTTGGGAAATGTCACTTCTACGCCAATGGACATGCAACTGGCTTTAACAGCAAGATCACTGAACGCTTCGCCTTTGGTGTAATTAAACTGAGGCGGATGCACCAAGTCGATATCATCGGCCAGCACCCATTTTTTTTCCAAATCGGCCACGGTAAGGGCGTCAAAAGGTTTGAGTATCTTGTTTTCCATCCATTGGTAAAACGCATCACCGGGGTTCAGCCCCCGCTTTTTAAATAACCGAACCACTGCACTGGCAGCACCGATAGTGTAGCGAAAAATTTTGTGCCCCCAGCCTGACTTATTAAAGTTCTGAATAAGGGTTCTGATATTGCTCGGACCGTCAACAAAACTAAAAAAAGCCACCTCATCGAGTATCTGGGCAATGGCCGGCGTTTTTTCCTGATCCGGCGTGCCGGCCGCACTGATCCCAATGGCGTTAATGGCACCGGCAGAGGCCCCTGCCACCTTGCGAAAGCGGATATTGCATTGTTCCAACACGTAGGTATACCCCACCAGGCCTAAGCCCAGCATACCGCCGCCTTCCATAACCAAATCAACAAAATAGATTTTGCGTCCGTCCTGTTCAAAGTACACATCGGAATAAGCTTTAGTTTTGAGTTCTTCGGGAATGTTAAATGATGAAAGTAGTTCACCGATATCGGTTGATTGGGGTTCCATAATTGCCGTCCTTGTTCATAATTTAACCAACATGCTAACGCAGAAGAACAAATTTGCAATGGCTTTAGGCAGAACAACACGGTTTATAGAGGCTACGCCCTAAGGTAATCGAAGGATATAAAAAAAGGGCCATGGAGGCCCTTTGCACAGTTCGTTGATTTTAAGCTGCTTTTTTCATACGACGAGCACCCACAAGCAATAATGCAGCGACAAAAGGCGCCAACGTTGCAGGCTCAGGTACACTGGTTGCAGTAGCAGATACAGCGGTAACGCTAACCGAATCAATAAAATTACCCACCGTACCACCGCTTATGGAAGTAAAGCTAATGGACGACAATGTGCTGGTCGCTAAAAACCTGGTATCAAACGTTCGCCAATCGCTTTTTGTGTGATCATCTAAAACCTGAGAGAAGAGGGTATTGCCCATATCATCGCTAATTTCAAACAAGAATGACTCGTCGTTTTTACTTCGGGCTTTGTAAGCAAATTCCACCGCGTAGGATGCGTTTACGTCTGAATCAAAAGACTGGTTGATCATATATGCGTTATTATCAACGTTTGGAGCGCCCCATGAATTCAATTCAAGTATTTGATTGCCTTCGTACGCCGCGGTACCACCACGGTTATCCCATATTTCAAAGTTCCGGCCATCCCAACCATTTACGGCATTGGCTTGGTATTTCGCCCAAGATCCTGAAGCGACGTTATTGTCTTCAAAACTGCCATTAACAATCAGGTTTGCACTGACATTGGCGCTTAGCACTAAGGCTAATCCGGCTATTGCTTTTACTAATTTCATTGTGTGCTACCTATCTAATTGTACAGTTTCAACAGGCTGATATATGGTATAAATGCTGTTAACGGTACGTTGTATCTAATGCGGTAAGTCTACGCTGAAACGTTCATTTGCAATAGGCCACTTTAGTATACATTTCGGTACAGTTCTATACCGTTTGATATCTTTTAAGCGCAAATTATTTACCTAATTATCTTTATCATCGTCAAGAAAACCGGAGCCTTCACATGGACCAATACGTATCACCGATAATATTGAAAAAGCGGAAAATTCGTTTTGATCAGCTAGGCACGCCGCCGCAAATCCAAGATAAGGCACACTACAAAGCTTGCATGAAAAAATGGCAAACAAAATTACTCCATGTACAACAAGCCTATTTTCACCAGCACAAGCGCGCTATTGTGGTATTTGAAGGATGGGATGCATCAGGGAAAGGCGGTGCTATTCGGCGTTTAACCGAGAACCTTGATCCCAGAGGTTTTGTAGTACATCCCATAGCTTCACCAACTGCGGAAGAACAGGGTCGTCATTATCTCTATCGGTTTCAGGCCCGTTTACCCAAACCCGGTAGAATCGCTATTTTTGATCGCTCTTGGTATGGACGGGTATTGGTGGAGCGGGTAGAAAAGCTCACCGAAAAGCGCGCCTGGCGTCGTGCTTATCAGGAAATCAATGAATTTGAACGCATGTTAACAGACGACGGCGTGCGCATTATCAAACTGTTTATGCACATTTCTCCTGAGGAACAATTAGCCCGCTTTAAAGAACGGCTGCACAACCCATACAAACGCTGGAAGCTCACCGAAGAAGACATTAGAAACCGAGCCAGATGGCATGATTACGAAGCCGCCACTGAAGATATGTTCGACTATACCGATACCCAACACGCGCCATGGCACCTTATTACCGCCGAACACAAGTGGTATGCCCGTGTTCACGTAATGGAAACCATTGTTAAAGCGCTCAGTAAGCATGTGGATATTTCACCACCGCCGCTGGATGAAGACTTTATTAAATTGGCAGAAGAGCAACTCGGCCTCAAAGCCGCAAAGAAATAATGCCAAACCTCTGCAATTGAGACGAAATTTCATTCACCTCAGCTCGGTTTTAATTAACCTGAGACCCATTCTTTGTTACTGTGATCAAACCAGACAATAGCAAAAATAAGGACAATGCATGAGTGATGCGCAAAAAGCCTTTCTAACCCAATTTCCCGACGCCCAACCGATTGACGTTGCTTGGAGCGATATGGATGCCTTGCAGCACGTTAACAACAAAGTTTATTTCCGCTACTTTGAAATTGCCCGAATAGAGCTCTTTGCCCGGACAGGTTTGTTTGCAGCATTGGAAAGCGACAAGATAGGCCCCGTGCTGGCAGATAACTATGCCCGCTATAAACGCCCTGTCACCTATCCTGACCATCTATTAGTGGGCGTGGGCGTAAGTGACATCACCGACACCGGTTTTGTGACTCATTACACGGTATTTTCTACGGCCCAGCAAGCCGTGGCATGCGAGGGTCGAGTTCGCACCGTCATGTTTAACTTCAAAAAAAATGAAAAAGCGCCCCTGAGTGACACCCTGCGTGCATTTTTACAAAGCCGTCTTAAGGCATAAATGAGCCCGATTAAGCTTATTGGCTATTTTCATCGCTCAAATTTAGCCGGCGGGTATATTACTCAACGGCATTAAACCCTTCTTTTGCGCCTTCTTGAGTGCGCCAAAACCCTGGCGAAAAACGAAAAAATCATAAGCATTAAAAAAAGCAGTGAGTTTTCGCTCACTGCTTTTTATATGTTGTTGTTTTCTTACAATTGCTTAGAATCGCGCTAGGAACTTGGTGTAGTAATAGCCACCTTGCCAGTCGACTACCGAGCCAGAACTATATACCCGGCCACAACAAGCATCACCAGACGTCGCTTCATTCACTTTATCTGGGTAGTTGTCAAAGAGGTTACTAACCCCCACTACCAAGGATAAATCACTGTTTATATGGTAGGTACCTTCAAGGTCAAACATGAATTCCTCACCAAATGTTTGCTTGCCCGTTTCATCCCAAATGATACTGCCATCATCATTGGTATCCACTGAGTCAACATTTTCGTACTCGCCAAAGTATCTGACACGAGCCATAATTTGATAATCTTCAATGGAGTGAGCAATCGAGAATACACCGCGAACTTTTGGCGTACCATGCTCGAAGTCGTACATATCTTCAGCATCGAGATACTCACTTGGGTCTGAATCAAACTCGGTGGTGTTGTAGTTCATGCTTAGGGTGAACCGGGTATCACCGTATTCAGAGTCCATGCTATAAGCGGTAACAAAATCCACCCCTTCGGTCACCGTATCAAAGGCATTTTGGAAGTAGATTACCGCACCAATGGAGTCAGCCGTGGTTTGGTCCGTCGCCGCCAGTAACTTCAGATAATTCTCATAGGCCTCCTCATCATCTTCATCAGAGGAAATATCCAATTCAGAGATGGCATACATACGATCTTCAATTTTAATGTTGTAGTAATCAAGGGTGGCAGAGAAATTACCTGACGTGTAGGTTAACCCTAAGGTCATATTGGTAGACTTTTCAGGTTTTAATTCTGAAGCCCCCAATGCCTGTGCCACGTCACTTGATGCAGGGAACAAACCCTGCGCTACAGGATAGCCATCCGGTAATGTGGTAGACACGTTAGTGGTACCTTGCTGACCCGGCGTAGGAGCGCGGAACCCTGTACCGAATGAACCGCGTATACCCAATTCGCTGGTTATCTGATACATACCTGCTAGCTTATACACCAGCTCCGACCCGAAGTCTGAATAGTCCTCGTACCGCACCGATGCCTGACCGAAGAAGTCATCGGTGATATCACCGCTAACATCGCCGTACACCGCATAGGAATCACGACTGTAGTCGCCTGAGTATTCAGGATCGTAGCCAGGGAATCCGTTAGAGCCTACGCCCATAATTTGATAAACAGGATCATCTTCATCAGAACAATCTAGGCTTGAACCATTGGCAATCACCGCCAATCCGGCCTCGGTTGTGCCACCGTCATCATCACAGAAGCCCCATGGATCAGAGGCAGAATAAATACCCGCTTCATAGGATTCTTCATCGCCAGGGATCAGATCGTAGGTTTCATCCATATAACTGAAACCAAAGGCCAAGACGTATTGGTCTATGTCATAAAAGAAATCACCCTGAATTTGGAATTCTTCGTTAGACAAGGAACCTGGGTGAAATTTCGTCGGTGTTTCATCGCCTAACGAGGGATTAATGGTGTTTTCAAGGGTATAGGCAATCTCATCATAGCCGTAACGCGCGCTTAAATCATAGCCTAAGCCACTATCTAAAATGCCTTTACCACCGAACACCAAAGAATAATCTTTAACTTCACCACTAAATTTCGGCGTAAAGCCACCAGGGAAGATATCCTCTGGGCTCCAGATAGAGCCATCTTCTAAGCGAATTTCTTCTATAGTGCTATTACCCGGATAGCGATAGAAAAAGTTTGTGCTGCTGTCGCTCCAGGAATAGTTACCGAAGGCGTATAAATCTAAATTACTGTTAACCGTATATCCTGAATTGACAAAGACGCGAATGGCCTCACTTTCAGGCTGCCCCCAAGGGTTTGCATTGTCAGAGTCAAAATACTTGTTGGACATCTCTTTTTGCGCTTCCTGGAATTCTTCTGATTGATCCGTGACACAAAACCAACTTTCACAATATTGCTCGGAACGGTCCGTACGTTCCTGATTAACATATTCAGCAGAAACACTTACAAAACCATCACTGCCCAATGAAAACCCTTTGTTCCCACTAAGAGTAATAGAGCCGCCATCCCCTTCATAATATTGGCCCATTTCAGCGCTGAAGCTTCCACCTTCATCATTGTCTTTAAGGTTAAAGTTAATAACCCCAGCAATGGCATCTGAGCCGTATTGAGCGGCAGCACCATCGCGCAACACTTCAAGCCCTTTAATCGCGGCAGTGGGGATAGTGGCTAAATCAGGCCCTTGCGTCCCGGAACCACTGGTAGCAACTAACGCCGAGCGATGGCGTCGTTTACCATTTACCAAAACCAAGGTTTTATCTGTAGGAAGACCACGTAAACTTGCCGGACGAATAAAGGAGGCACCATCTGAAATAGGTTGTCTGCTAACAGAGTAGGACGGGACGAGTGTCATCATGACATCGTTCATGTCAGAGAAAGAAACGGAATTTAGTTCGTCTTCACTGATAACATCAACGGGTACGGGTGAGCTGGTAACCGAGCGAGGTGCACCACGGGCGCCTACCACGGCTATTTTTTCAACATTTTCTTGCGCTTCTTCTACATCTTGTGCATTCGCAGCGCCCATAACGGGCATCGTAAGTGTGTAGCTGGCTAGCCCAGCGAGTACCGCAACATTTAATTTTTTGAGTTTCATCTTTACTCCTAATTGCCTTAACGCATTTATTCTTCTATGAAGCATGTAAGATTACTGTGAAATAACAGCCTTCCTGGAGAGTGCTCTAAAATGGGGTGTTCCCAAAAGCTGCAAGTAAGTGCACCAAAAAAAGGAGATACATTTAAAACTGTCTCTTTGATGGCAAACCAGCTTGCTAAGAAAAGAGTAAAAAAACTACAGCTTTGTCGGAAGAAACAAGTTTATGCAGGGGTATAAGTAAAACCTTTAGCTACAAATATTATTAAGTAAAAACATAGAGTTATTGATTTACATAAGTGAGAAATATTTAGTCAAGCTTTGTAAATTCACACATTTATTACATTTGAATAGCGGATATATGACAACTTTGGAATGAAAATTGCTTAATTTACAGTGATTTACCCTAAGCCATACAGATGTCAGTAAGATGTAAGTAAGTGTATGTAGGGTATACAATCCTCTTGCAGCTTTATAAGTTATTCAGCAACACCGTTAGCCAGACGATTACACAAAGTAAAATTGCCACGAACACGGCGGCGGAACCCAAATCTTTCGCCAACCCGGATAATGGATGAAGATCTAAGCTTATCCGGTCTATAACAGCTTCAATGGCAGTATTAATAATCTCAGCAAACAGAATAAACACAACTGACGAAACCAGCAGTAGTTTTTCATAGATGCCAATATTCCAAACACCAACCACGAACAAAGAAAGTACCAATAATACAACTTCTTGTTTAAATGCGACCTCATTAGTAGCTAGCCAATAAAAAGCTCGACCTGAGTTTTTACAGGCGAGAAAAAGACGTTTAATACCCCTAGCTTTATTAACGCTATCAAATTGCATAGTTAAATCTCTTATCACTGTTAATGGAATGAACAAGAATTGAAAATATCCGTGGTGGGCTGATACTCCGAGCTCATTACGTGAGTAAGACCTAAGAGCGTGTCAAAAATATTGTCGTGGGAAAACGCCTTTATCTGCTGGTGTCGAACACAACGGTTAAACCAAGGTTTATCTAACTTATTGCTCCAAAACAACATAGGGACGTGGGTTTGCTCCTCCGGCGCCAACGCATAGGGGAAACCGTGCAAATAAAGTCCTTTCTCGCCTAGAGATTCGCCATGATCCGAGACATAAAGAAGGGACTTTTCTGATATGTCGCTGCTTTTTAGTAGCGATACTAACTCGCTTAACACCCAGTCCGTGTAAGCAATCGTATTATCATAGGTATTGATAAGTGCTTGATTACTGCAGTTTTGAATATCACTGCGGGGGCAATCCGGAATAAAGCGCTTTTTGTCTATAGGGTAACGACGAAAATAGGTTGGACCGTGAGAACCTATCATATGCAAAATAACCAACTGATGTTTTGCCTGGCTACTTGCAATGGTACGTGCCAATTCTTTCACTAGTATTTCATCGTAACAATAGTGTCCGTCACATAGTGGGTTATCTTGGCTAGGATCTATGGTCACAGCCTTAACCCGGGCGCACACCCCTTTACAACTGCTGTTGTTATCTATCCATGTGACCTCAACACCGCTACGTTGGATGATATCAAGCACATTGTCCTGGCTTTGGGCCAAACGAGCATCATAATCCTTTCTCCCCAAACGAGAAAACATACAAGGCACCGAAATCGCCGTTGCAGTGCCGCATGAAGAGACATCTTTAAAGTAGATCATGCCTAATCTAGAGGTAAAGTCATTGGTGTCTCGGGAATATCCTTGTAATGAAAAATTGGCCGCCCGGGCTGTCTCGCCTACCACCATGACGGTCAATGATGAGGCGTCACTATCAATAAGAGCGGGGGTTTTATCGAGTACTGTAAAGGCTAACGGGGGACAAAAATAGTTGTCGCGCAAATACTTATATCCTGCACCGAAAAAAGCGAAAGGAATGATATAGCTAATAAGTTGCCGATTATTTCGTCCCACAGCAGCATAATCTTTATAAAAGGGTACAGAAATAACGATACAGCATAAAAACACCCAAAAATTCAGCAACATAAAACTTTTTAGGCGGCTACGAAAACGCCCCACCACTTCAACTTTAAAAAAGAAGTAGGCAGGAATCACACCTATTAAAATGAAAAAAACAACAACATAAATATTTAAATAGGATAAAGATTCTCCAGAATTCGTTTCGAGAATATTTTGCAACATAGGCTTGTCATAAATAACGCCATAATTAAACGTTGAATAAAACAAAATAGAAGAAACAAGTACACTTACGATAATTACGGGTTTCACAAAGGTTATTAATGAAGCCCAGCTTAATAACAGTACAAACAGGCAAAAAAGCAGGCATGGAACACTTATAACAAAAAACCAATTAACCTGACTTGGGAGGGTTGCTGCGATAAAGGATTTTGATAAAAAGATCCCATTAAATGCAATAACCAAGTACAAGGCAGACAAACAGACGAATTGGCTGTATTTTAACGTCCAAGGTTTACTAAATAGTCGACTTAAATAGAATTTCATGCTTATTCCTTATCGCTATTTTCATTTGGTAAGCGATACCATTGGTTGGAATAAGCAAGGTTGCTAAATAGCACATGCGCTAAAGCTTTTTTTACTAGCCCTTTTGTATCTAGTGCTAGTTGAATCTTATTTTTCTTATCATAAGACCAATAGCTAACCTTTCGGTCAGGCATTAGTATTGTTGCATGGTCATTTTCAATATAGGCGAAGTTATCGTAGTACTGCATCATCGCTCGTTCAACGGGATAGTGTTTAGTCAGGTCAAAACCGAGCATTGGCGTGGCTTGTTCAATGCCTAAAAGAGACAATAGCGTAACGGGTAAGTCCATTTGACTAACGAGACGGGTGTCACGTTTAGCCCCCATATCACTGTTTAGTATGATCGCAGGAATATGAAACGACTTTATAGGCACTGGCTCTGATCCATAAACCCGCACATCATGATCCGCGACCACCAAAAATACGGTGTTGTTCCAATACGCCTTCGTTTTCGCCTTAGTCATAAATTGACCGAGTGCGTAATCGGCATATTTAATCGCGAGATCCCGTTTTTCATTGTCTGTTCTGTGTCCTTTTGGCAAAGACACTTTTCCTTTTGGTATTTCGAAGGGATCGTGATTACTAGAAGTGAAAATTAGGCTAAAAAATGGCTGTTGAACATCGTTTAATTTGCTTAACTCTATATCTGCTTGATGGAATAAATCTTCATCGCTGACTCCCCATGAGGAAGTAAACTGCGGATTTTCTATGTCATTTGAATCAACAATATCGGTAAACCCATTGCCTAAAAAAAAGCTTTTCATATTGTCAAAATGACTTTCACCGCCATAGATAAACTGTGTTGCATACCCCCTTCTACGCAGCACATCAGCGATTGAAAAGAATTTATGTTGAGACTTGGATAATTTAACCACAGAGCGGGACGGAGACGGAGGAAAGCCAGTAATCACGGCCTCGATTCCGCGCACAGAGCGCGTACCTGTCGCATAGAGATTGTCAAATCCCCAGCCTTGTTGATAGAGCTTATCAAGTTCAGGGGTAATTCCGGTGCCACCTAATTCTCCCACAAACCTAGCACCTAAACTTTCCTCAAGTATGATCACCAAATTTTTATTAGTTTTATTGGAAAATGGTTTATTTAGCGCCAAAGTTGGAATGTCGGTGGTTAAGAACGTTTTTCGGTAAGATGCTTGTTGCACGGTATTGATAATTTCATTGGCAGGTAAAGAGCCATACAAGCGCCGAGCGTTTTTCTCATTCCCCATATTTTTTAATGCAAATGCAACACTATATGAAGAATTAAGTATCAATGAATTGACTAACGCATCTTGCGAAAAATAAACGAGTGCAGGATTAATAGGACGATGACTCAATGTGCCCCTAGCAGCAAAAAGACACAGCAATAAACCACCGATCAAGTAACCAATATCCACCGATACTCTAATGCTGGAATGGGAGCTTACAAAGCTATATCGAAGGTATCGATAGCAAAAAAAACTATTTGTAATCCCCACTGTTAGCGTAATTAGCATTACTAGAAAATGACCATGAAGTAGCATAGAAAGCACTTCATCTGGGTAATCGAGATATTCTATAAACAGCCTGTTAGGTCTTACGTCGTATTGCGTAATGAATGCGGGAGTGGCTAACTCAAAAATTAAGACAAAAGTGGTTATCAAGGTGCCATACAATGAAAATACATATTGGAAAAGCAGCGTTTTTCGATAGCAAAGCAAATTCATCATTAACAGGAAAATAGGCACCGACATCAGGTAACCTAAACTGCTTAAATCAACTCTAAAACCGCCAATTAGTACCCCTAACCAATCATCACTCTCCAAGCGCGTGTGTAGCCATATCATTAGCCCAATACGAGAAACAAAAAATATTGTCATCATTAAAAGCATTAAGCGAAAGGCGGGTTTTAAAACAGAACGTCTTACTGTCATAGTGGTACTCAGACACAAAAAGTGCCGCAATACTAAGCAGCGAAACTTAAGAAATGCTGATAAAAAACTGAATGTTAGGGAATTACACCGTGCTTAAGTCAATCTTAAGCTTTAGGTGGTAGCCTATTGTTTGATAGATATCTTAATTAAACGAGTTGTACATGAAGCTATTGATTATCGAAGATTCTGTTTCGCTACGACGTAGCCTCAGAGTGGGATTGAAAAACCTTGGTTTTGCTGTAGATGACACAGGAGATGGCGCTCAAGGGTTAACTATGGTGATGACAGGAGAATACGAATTAATCATACTTGATATTATGTTGCCTAGCGTGGATGGTATTACCTTAGTTCAAGCATTAAGAGCAAAGCGCCTTGATACGAAAGTACTTATTTTATCCGCCAAAAATGAACCCGAAGATAGGATCAACGGTATTTTGACCGGTGCTGATGATTATCTCACCAAACCCTTTTCCTTTGATGAGTTGCATGCCCGATTACTAAACCTAATGCGCCGGGGCGAATTGAAAACCACGAGCGATGTCATTTGTGTGAAGAATCTAGCATTAAACTTGCAACTAAAATTATTAAAAGTCGGTAATAAAATTATCGATTTAACCCCTAATGAATATAGAATAGTTGAATGTTTATTTAGCAATCAAAACAAGGTATTTAGCCCCGAGCAATTAAGTAATTACATTGCAGGACAGTATGATTTAGTGTCAAAGAATGCAATTGAAGCTCATCTATCTTCCGCACGAAAAAAAGTAAGAGTTGCCGGTGGTGAATTACCCATTAAAACTAAACGTGGTTTTGGGTATATGGTACAAGGGTGACAATACGGTCGATTCGCAATAAGTTAGTTGTCACGCTTTCCCTATCTATTGCAGGGTTAGTCTTGTGCATTTTGTTAGCGATAGACATCGCCGTTGACAGTTGGATAGATGACGAATTCGACCGCAGTATGCAAGCAAAAGCAAACATGTTGATGACGCTAATCCGAGAGGATAGCGAAGGGCTTTTTTTCGATTTTTCAAGTCAATATATGAGTGAATTCAATAGTCAGATCGAACCCGAGTATTTTCAGATATGGAACAATGAAAATATTGTTGCTCGGTCAAAAAGCCTCGATTTGTTTCCGCAAAAAAACCTCCCCTTTAAAAACTTAGATATGGGTACGTCGAAAATACTGGAAAACCCATTGCCTGATGGCCGAGACGGCCGAATTATATACATTAAATTTATACCAGAGGTGAGCCCAAACCAGCAGCTAGATACCAACAAAGTGCACAAGAAAGGAAGGGGGAAGGGACTCACACTAGCCTATGCGGCCTCATCAGAAGAAGTTAACTTTATACTTTGGCTGATAGACGTCATTTTTATTATCACGACTATCACCGTGATCATATTCATTCGTTTATTTGTCAGAAAGGCCATTGATACCGCTCTGGCCCCTTTAAGCAAGTTAAATGCAGATATTGGTCAACTTCGTATTGTGGACAAAAATGCCCGTATTAGCATTGATGAACCTATAAAGGAATTATCTCCCATCGTAGACAGCTTAAATTTGTTTATAGAAGAAAATCGCCAACTCTACCTACGAGAGAAACGCTTAACCTCTGATATTGCACATGAAATCAAGACACCTATTGCTGAACTGATTAATCTAGCTGAAGTATCGATACGTTTTCCCGCCGAAAAAGAGCTTGCCGTAAGCTTTAAACCCGAGGTTTTGCAGATCAGTTTACGGTTACAAAAAATTGTCGAAAACCTATTACTTCTACACAAGTACAACGATGGACAACTCGCTAAAAAAGATGCTTGCGATCTAAACCAAGTTATTATGAGAATACTAGAACACAGTGATGTATCGGCCTTACAGTTTCATTTAGCAAAGGAACTACCGGCGATTGTGAGTAACCTGTTTGCCCTCGAATCGATTATTAGTAATCTGGTGAACAACGCAAAACAATACAGCCCTCGTGATTCAAAGGTTATTGTTGCCACATATAATATAGAACAATCCCTTGTTTTCTCTGTCAGTAACCCGCTTTACAATCCATTAGACAGTAGTGACATTCATCAACTCTTCGATCCCTTTTGGCAAAAAGACACCGCCCGCTCCTCCCACAATAATTTTGGTCTTGGCTTATCTATCGCAAAGACACTCAGTTCGGCCATTAACGCAAAACTAGAAGTTGCAGTGAAAGATAACGCTATTACTTTCAAGCTAGTATTGCCGATTAAGTAAATTTCACTCAGTATGAGGACGGGATATATACAGTGATGTATTGGGAAATGCAGTAGCGGGAGAAACTAAAACGGCTCATGACACCCAATTAAGATGCATTATGAGCCGTTAGAGCTGATTGACGGTTACGATTTAAACTTAGTTGTTTTTTTCGCACTCACTCACATCACCACCCATTTTCTCTTTCATTTTGACGCAAGCTTCGTACGCTTTGTCCCCTGCGGCATCTTTTAGCTCTTCGGATTTTTCCGCGCCATCATCCATCATCTCAGACGCTTTATCTTTGCTACTTTCATACGCATCAGATGCCATTTCTTTACCCTCTTCATAGGCGTCAGATGCAGTATCTTTAGCTTCATCCCATGTGTCAGATGCCATCTCTTTGGCGCTTTCCATAGAATCAGCGGTGGCCTCACC
The DNA here is from genome assembly GCF_036697315.1 of Alteromonas sp. 14N.309.X.WAT.G.H12. Taxonomy (NCBI): domain Bacteria; kingdom Pseudomonadati; phylum Pseudomonadota; class Gammaproteobacteria; order Alteromonadales; family Alteromonadaceae; genus Alteromonas; species Alteromonas sp. 14N.309.X.WAT.G.H12. The sequence goes on along the minus strand of NZ_JBAHZB010000003.1, from coordinate 6,781 downwards.
AGTCTCTTCCATGTCAGACATCATCTCTTCTTTGACATCTTGTTTTGTTTCTTTATCTGAGTCTGTACAGGCTGTTACACCTAATGTAGATAACAATAATGCTAGCGCGATTGTTTTAGTTTTCATTTTGAAGTTCCTTTTGCCTTATATCGTGAAATGTAAATATAAAAAGCTCTTTAAAACGCCGTATTCATTTATCAGAGTTTTCTCATGATGGAATAACGCCGTTTTAATTGATACTTATCCCATTGCAGTCTAGCTTAAAATACCCATTAAGCTAGCTTTATAATTGAAAACCCGCAACCAAGGAAAAACCGTATCACCCACTAGGGCCATCGACTTCGCCGCAGTCTACGGGGCTTTCACGAACTAAAAAGCAAAGAAGATGCCATTAAATGCGCGTTCCAATCAAAAACGCACAACCTTCCGGTAAAGAACCATTTAGCAGTTGCAGCTTAAGATAATCGATTTCACTTACCTTATCTGCTCCCCTAAACTGCTCAATTTCAAAGTAAAAATCTGCATAGGGAGAATCTCGGGATTGTAATTCCACAAAGGGATATTGTCGGTACTTCCAGGTTCCATGCACGGACTCCTTGGTTGCGCCATGATTGGGTGTCGCAAATTGCAGACTAAACGTACCATCTTTCGCTAGGGTAAGGGATTGGGCAACATCACAGTTATCGGCAAGGTAGTCGTGAACGAGATCTTGAACAAAGAAGGGAGCTTGGGAGCCTAGATGTGCCGGCAGAAGAAAAAGTGCCATCGAGTTTTTGGTATACCAGTTATTACCTTGTGTTAACCCTTGAGTACGCTGAATAGGGAACCCCGCAGAGGCCGATAAATCTGCGGCTGCGTCAATGGTATCAGGATCCCGCAACAGCAAAGAATACAGCAAGGTGTTGGTTGTGACACTGGTGGGAAAATCAAATTCGTTTAGCTCAACCTGATACTTACCTGATTGTTCGAAGGTACGTGTCACGTCTTCTCGTTGTTGATTATCTAAATACTTAGCGTAAACAAACACCGTAGGCTGACTGCTACAGCCAAAGAATAAAACTGAAAAACAGATAAGGCCGTATTTAAGTGACGTCATCGTTATTTTTAACCTGATTGTAAGAAATGCGATAAAGACTACGAATGACCGCGTATGGCTTTACAATGGCAAACTGCCAAGGGAGCCCACCGTTATATTTGACAAACGCCTCCCTAAATTCTTTGGAAATAATGAGAGATTCCATGAGGTTATCGCAGTCTCATAGTGGGAGATTTGACTATTGCAAAAAAAAGCCTTGTTGCGATACAACAAGGCTTTGTAAGCATGGCAAAACCGATATTAATTAAACAGGCCTTTTAACTTATCTTTACCTTTTTCCATCAGCTTTTCTTTTTCTTCGTCGATTTTCTCTTGTACTTTTTCTTTGGCTTTTTCTGCCAGCACTTTTTTCGCTTCAGCTTTGGCTTGGGCAATGACATTATCTAACATTTTACTGACCACAGCCGCGCCCACCTGATCGGCGGGTAAACCATCGGGCTGACCAATAGAGCCCGCGCTAAACGTGGGTAAGGTAACATCGTAAACTTTTTTATCTAGCTCAATATCGCCAGTATCAAGCTTCTCAAAATTCAGTGTTAATTTGGCATTACTGACCGTAATTTCATCAACGATGAGTTTGGGGTTGGCGCCTTCTGATTCGCTAGGTGTGCTTTCACTTTCCCCTGTGGGCAGGTTTTCCATCAGGTTGTTTTTCAGTACTAATAGGTTACCCTGACCGCTAGCATCCACTTCATATAAGATTTCCGGGCCGTCTACGGTGATTTCCTGAATGCGGTAGGGCTCTTGGGTGGCACCGGCGATGTCCAGCGTGACAGCGTCTAAACTCAAGGCATCTTCATCGCTAAAGCCGTCCGGGTTTTCCACATCGATATCGGTGATGGTGAGTTTCCCCTCACTGAAAGACAGATCCACCGCACTTACAGACACTGGCGTTGCCAGGTATTTGGTGCCTTGGGTTTCAATTTGCGTGCGAATAAAATCGTTCGCATTGCTTGCCAGATACATCACGCCTCCGGCGATGATCACAACGATTAACAGCAAAATGACCAGAACTTTCTTCATTATTCCCTTCCCTTCATAATTTTATCTTGGCTGATACCTTAAATGTAATACGGCGCACATTCCAATAGCGATTAGTCGGTGAAGCACTTCGATTCATGGCGTTTGCCTTTTCGATTTTGTCACTGGCTGCTATTGTCATTGTTACGCTGAACAAGCATCAGGCTTGTTAGCTTTCAGACTAATTTGAAGAGTAAAGGAAAGCAATGAATAAACTCTCATGGGTGCTCATAAGTGCACCACTTTTATTCGCCTGTTCCGATCTGGCGAATAAAACCCAGCCCCCGACAGAAAAGATGCCCGCCGACGCCACCCATACATCCGCAATGGTATCTGGCACGGACTATCATTCATTCTCTAATCCCGATGAAGTGCGGGTAACGCACCTTGATTTATCCTTAACCGCCGATTTCAATTTACATGAACTCATTGGTTCGGCAACGTTGGATTTTAAACGGATAAAAGACGATGCCGATACGCTCATCGTTGATACCCGCGACCTTGCCATCAAGCAGGTTACAGTAAATGGCGAACCCGTGGAATACAGCCTTTCTGAGCCCGATGAAAACCTTGGCAGCGCCTTGTCTATTTCGCTACCCAAGCAGGCAAGCCAGGTCACCATCGACTATGCCACCTCGCCTAACGCTTCCGGCGTACAATGGTTAACGCCGGCCCAAACTCAGGGTAAAAAGCATCCGTTTTTGTTTACTCAGGCCCAAGCCATTCACGCCAGAAGCTTTATTCCCCTGCAGGATTCTCCACAGGTACGCATTACCTATGATGCGCATATACGCACGCCGAAAGCGTTACGGGCCGTGATGAGTGCCGCCAACGATCCGGATACTCCAATGGATGGTGATTACACCTTTACCATGCCTCAGCCCATCCCGTCTTATCTGATTGCCCTTGCCATTGGGCACCTTGATTTTAAGGCCATGGGCAAGCGCACCGGTGTGTACGCAGAGCCAGAGATCTTAGATGCTGCCGCCGCGGAATTTGAAGACACCGAAAGCATGCTGGAGGTCACAGAGAATACCTACGGTCCGTATCGCTGGGATCGTTATGACCTGCTTATCCTTCCGCCATCGTTTCCCTTTGGTGGAATGGAAAACCCACGGTTGTCCTTCATTACTCCCACCGTTATCGCCGGTGATAAAAGCCTCGTATCCCTCATTGCCCACGAGCTGGCCCACAGTTGGTCAGGCAATACCGTGACCAATGCCACATGGCGTGACTTGTGGCTAAATGAAGGCTTCACTACCTATTTAACCTATCGCATTATGGAAATGGTCTATGGTGAACACCGCTTTAGTATGGAAGCCGTGCTGGGCTATCAAAGCTTACAGGCCGATTTAAATACCCTGCCCCCGAAAGACCAAATTTTGGCCATCGATCTGCGCGGTCGTAACCCTGATGATGTGTTCTCTGATATTCCCTATGAAAAAGGCGCGCTGTTTTTACGAGAGCTGGAACAAAAAGTGGGTCGGGCGAATTTTGATGCCTTCCTGATGGCCTACTTTGACCATTTTGCCTTCCAAAGTATTACCACTGACACCTTCGTTGATTACCTCAACGATACCCTGCTTAAACAATACCCCGATAAATTAAGCAAAGCCCGTATTCACCAATGGATCTTTGAGCCAGGCCTTCCGGAAGGTGCTCCCGTGCCGGTATCCGATGCCTTTGACAAAATTGATACGGCGCGACAAGCTTGGTTAGATGGTGACATTAGTGCAGCGCAAATCAATAGCGCCCAATGGACTACCCACGAATGGCTGTATTTCCTAAACAACATGCCAAAACAGTTATCTGAGCCTCAACTTAACGAACTGGATACGGTATTTCATCTAACACAAAGTACGAACAATGAAATTGCCCATAGCTGGCTGTTAATTGCGGTCAACAACGAATACAAACCTGCTTACGATAGATTGTACGATTACTTGGTGCATATCGGCAGGAACAAGTTGGTAAAACCTCTTTATCAAGCACTGGCCCAAACCCCAGAAGGTAAGGCCTTTGCCAAGAAAGCTTTTGAAGAGGCAAAACCAGGCTATCACCCCCTCACCATTCGTGTGAATGAAGGGTTTGTAGAGGATTAGTTCTCCTCTCGCCGGTACAAAAGGCCAGCCTCATGCTGGCCTTTTTTATGGCTCCTACCCAACACGTCGTTAATTTTTGTGGATTAATGTGAATAATATGTTAATAATAAAGATGTACATTATTTCGCCAGCAGGAGTGTTGAGTATGAGTAATCACATTTGGGGTTTAATCCACCATCCCGATAAAGAATGGCGCGACATCAATAAAGAACACGAAACTGTCAGCCATTTATACACACACCATGTATTATGGTATGCCTTAATTCCCGTTGTGTGTGCGTTTATTGGTACCACCCGGTTCGGTTGGACATTCGGTGGCGAAGACGCATTCCAAGTTTCAGTTGCCACCGGTATTGGACTGGGCGTGATATTTTATTTGCTTATTCTTTGCGCCGTGGCAGCGGTGGGTAGCATCATTCACTGGATGGCAAGAAAATACCCCCAGCGGCCATCTCGCGCTGAATGTATTGTATTTGCCGGATATACAGCCACCCCCTTGTTACTCAGCGGCGTGGTAGCCTTGTACCCCATTTTCTGGTTGTGTGTTTTCGCCGGCGTTATGGGACTATGCTATACCGCCTACCTACTCTATGCTGGCACCCCTACCTTTTTAGGCATTAGCCGTAAAGAAGGGTTTATTTTGTCCACATCAACTTTATGTCTTGGGGTATTAGTACTTGAAGCCTTAATGATAGCCGTGGTGGTGTTATGGAGCATGGGCTCTGAGCACAGTATTATATGGCACTTTTTTAAGTAACCCGGCGACTTGTTGCGTCGTTACCTCAGCAAAATTTGACACTATGTTCAGTACTAGCACCCGGTGCACGTCATCGGGTGTTTTCATGCTAACGCCATTGTCGTTTTCAGCGATAAAACACTCCCCTTACCCCAGCCTACCGTAAGTTTTTTAAGCAGTTTTGTGCGTTATCGCCCTGACATCCTCATTCCGATGTTTTCACCGGTTTTCAGCCAGCACGTACCATCATGCTCTGTCACCACCCCAAAATGTAATCGATTACAGCTTGCTATTTAAGATCATAAGAGGTCACGTCATAGGGAGGAAGGTGCGGGGCCGGAACTTTGCCGTTCCAGTAATTGAAAAGGCATGATTTCCCGCGACCGATGCAATGGCTCACGGCGAATTTGTCGAATTAGCACCTCTACTGCCCGCTTCCCCATTTCATATGCTGGTTGATCCACCGTCGTTAGCGGTGGATCAAGGTAGGCTGAAACCCGCACGTTATCAAACCCGGTCACAGAAATATCGGTGGGGATACGCAACCCTTGCTTTTTCAGTTCAAACACAGCCCCAATGGCAATATCATCGTTTAAACAAAGTAGCGCCGTTGGCGGTTGATCATAGGCGAGTAACTGCTGAACGCCTTCAATACCGGTTTCAATAGAATAGTGGTCTCCTACCACGTACTCATCACTAAGGGGGATACCTTCTTCTGCCAATACACTGCGTATACCTGCCAACCGGTCAGTATAGATTTGGCTGGCACGTTGCCCGGCAATCACACCAAATTGAGTGTGACCATAAGCAACGAGGTGATGAGCTAGGGCTCTACCCGCCGCATAATTATCTAATTCAACATAAGGATATTTGCGACTGCCTTCAATGCGCTCACACACACTTACCATAGGTACATTTTGCGCTAATGCCGTATCTTGTTCGGAAAAGGGGAAAGTATGATCTAGTTGAATTAAGCCATCGGCCCGATTCGATAACACCATACCTGCGTATTCATGCTCCCGTTCCGCTTTGCCCTGAGTATCGCCCAGCAGCACCGAATATCCTTGCTCTTGGGCCGCTTGTTCTATGCCTTCAATAATGCGCATAAAGAACGGGTTAACAAGGTTAGGCACCAGCACCACCAAAGAATTGGATTTCCCTGTTTTAACACTGGTCGCCATCCAGTTTGGTCTATAGCCCGCGGCCTTAACCGCTTTCATCACCTTTTCCCGGGTATGTTCGGTCACTAGATCAGGGTTTTTTAAGGTTCTTGATACTGTGGCTGTGGATACCCCTGCCAGTTCACTTACCTTTTTTATGTTTGTCATGAGCCTTTCGTTTCCATAACCATGCTCGCCCCTTTATGGGCACAGTGCTTAATGATCACACTATGTTAGCACGATGGCAAGTACCTATGTAATCGATATCATTAGATGCGGAGACGCCGTTCGTTTCCTTATTATTCACCTATACAAGGGCAGGATAGTATTTTTTTGTTATCTCTCTGGCGCAGCAAATTGTAATCGATTACACTCGTAACACGTCGGGTATAAACTCACCGGTAAGATGAGGGGGAAGTGCATGGTTAAAATATATATTTCCATGTAAAACAGAGGCTTAAGAAAACCCTCCAGCAATATCTGCGTCCTGTTACGCAACGTCCTAATGACCAGAGTAAAACGGGTCTTCACAAAGAGTAATCAACCATGACACGTATTTTAATCCTTATTCTTAGCGCCTTTACGCTTCATGATGCAATGGCAGGTAACAGCGATTATGTGGACCCCTTCATTGGCACATCTAACTTTGGAGCCACTCACCCCGGTG
>NZ_JBAHZB010000039.1:23733-31719 GCF_036697315.1 Alteromonas sp. 14N.309.X.WAT.G.H12 | reverse complement strand
TAATGAGGCGTATCGACAATTTGTGTGAAGCCGAGATTTAGGTAAAAGTTAGCAGCAATATCCCATATCTTTTACTGGTAACGTAACTTGGTTAAGTTCCATTTAAACTCCTAGCGTATAACGTTTCACATATGGGGCGCAGGCTTGCTGGCTATACTTGCGAAGAATGAGCCGAGCCAGCGAGTATGCGTCCCAATGAGCGCAGCGAATGAACATAATGTGTTTGTTAGGTTTCAGGGGCATCTTGGGTACCAGAATTTCCATTTAGAACATCATTCTCGAAAACATACCAAGAGCGCTCCATATTTGAAATCCAATGTTCTTTATTTCGAACTTGGCCGGATGCTTCCTTGGCGTAACCAACAGCTTCACTTAATTTCCCTGATGTATACCCATTTAATTGCGGCTTAATCTGTGCCGCCATAAATTCCAGTTTTCGTAAGGGGCTGGCAGCTTCTTTTTTATTGTGAGAGTAAATTACCTCATCAATTAAGCTTCGCAGTTTTCTTAGTTTTTCACTATCCATTTCGACTAAATCCTCTTATGAAACCTAACTTTAAGCTAAGCGGCGCAGTTGCGTGGGGCATAATGGCGAAGCCGCCCCGCGTAAATGCGTCCGAACGACCGAAGGGAGTGACTTGAGCGCTTTGTTAGAAGCAGAGCCTGTTCCCTTGGCCTTTTTAAAAACTAATAAAGTCAGCATACGATTGATTATTAACACAAACAAGTAAAACAACAGCGCAGTGATGGTATTGATTTGACTGAAGCAAACCGCCCTATGAGTTGCCGAGTGCAATGGCGCTTGCCGGGTAAAATAAGAACTTGTTGGTAAAGCGCCTATTGCGCAACCTTTGAAGTAAGCGCGGTGACATTAAAACTACCAAAGCTTGGGCGATGTTGGAAACAACAGAATAGGGTTGTTGAACTGATATTTTTATAAAGCCAAACGTAGTTTAGGCTGACGCCTTCTAACTTTTAAATAAGGGGCGCAGGCGCGTGGGCTATAATGCGAAGCAGCCCACGTGTATGCGTCCCAGCGAACGAAGTGAGTGACTTGATTTTTTTGTTAGGTGCGTGCTTTCCATGAAATATCATATTTTGTACCGTAGGAATTTATGTGGTCCCTTGCGGCGAAATAAGTACTAAATGTAGGTGACGTACTTTTGCGCCCTTTTCCTTCAAATTGCCAGAAGTATAAAAAACCCTCATCACTAATAGAGTAATCGATATAATCCAAATTATATGGATGAACGGCCATTTCTATTGCTGGTAAATCGAAAGATGTGTAATCGTATTTTTGCCTAAGTAACTTAGCATTAAACGGTATTTGGTCATCGTAAAACCAAATGCCACTAGCCAAAATTTCTTCTTGCAGCAGCGTTGGTTCCCATTCCGATATAAACCTATTTTTCACCAAAGCACCTAACGCCTCAATCAGAGGCAAAAAATAGTTGGTTAAAATAAGCGACGCAGGAGCAAAACCAACTGTTTTTTGTCCTGCTGAATTGACTTGTTATATTTACAATTCGATCATGTCTGCGATTTGATAACCAAGATTGGTAATTCTAAATACTTCACCTTTGTGACCACGATCTTCAATTAAATCTTCATTCTCTAGTTCTTGGATAGCTGATTTCCAGCGAGCTACTTCTCTAGGCTCTTGTGAGGAAATTAGATTTTTACCATTTGTTTGAACGTCATCACCACCCATATAACTTAGAGACATAATTGTGCCGCCACTATCAAGGCTAGCTTCTTTAAGTAATATACGAGCTTCGTTTGATAACTTGGGAATTGAAGTGTTTGATTCTACTATTTCGTTTTGAGGTGAAAATGAATCACTTGCTTCAAATTGAAATAAAGAGTGTTCATTAACTTTAAGTTGAAGGTGACGATAAAATCTTTCTTTGAAATCAGAATGACTATCATAACCCTCATATAAGCCACGAGATTGACAAGATTTTTTAAACTTACTTAATTCTGAATATTGGTCGGGATCAACGGTATCCATTACGACTGGCTGACTCGAAAAATAGAGCATAGCGGGCTTATCAGCCGCGATATGTTTTTCAATTTCTTCAACAGTTCCACTCGCGTATTCGGTTGTCGCTGTTCCAATACGAGTCCAGAAAACGCCGACGAGGAAATCACATTTATCTAAAATTTGATTATTTATAATTTCTTGAGGAGACGCCCCCATTTCAGGAGATGAATGAGATTCCCATCCAACGGGTAACAAAACAATATTTCGCGATTTAGAATGAACAGCATTCCATTCATATATTACGTCTCGTATGATCGTTCTTTCAGATGCTACATCTCCTGGTGAAGCAATCATTACATTGAATACTTTAGCTTCGTAACTCATAACCTGAACTCTCCTTGTAAATATAACGCCTAGCACAACGGCAATAGCGAAGGGCCACTTTTTTGCGCTCTTTGCAAAAAAGGGGAACTGCGCGTTATTGTCCGGTGCTGCGCCTTGTTAGCCCTAACACTGAACGTTCGCAGCTTTGCTGCCCTGCACCAAGATGTTTGCATTTAATAACCGCCCTGCCCTGATACGCATTTACCTTAAACAACCAACAGAAAAACAACAACTGATTTTTGCAGTACACATTAACCAGAACTGAAAAAGTTGCGTTACCACTGAACCTGAGAATTGCGCGATACGATTGCTGATAAAAACACCAGACCATGACAAGGAAAGACTGCTCGCGCCGCGCAAACCACGGGAAGAAAATAACTAGATTGGTTGATAGCCCATAAACCAAACACTACCGATGCCGGTAGGATGCGAAAACAAGAAGGAAAACGATGTTTGTTTGAAACCTATCTGTTAATTTTTGGATAAATGAACGCTTGGGGGCTAACTTTTAAATAAGGGGCGCAGGCATGTGGGGCATAATGGCGAAGCCGCCCCACATGTATGCGTCCCAGCGAACGCAGTGAGCGACTTGATTTTTTTGTTATGTGCCAGCGCACTTTCTACTACCGCCATAACTTTACTGTGCCCATTAAATAAAACGTACCATAAATACAGCATATAATTGAGCTGACTAACCAAAAGGTTATTGAATTTTGGTGCACCACAGGGTCTGAAGTTAGAAACGGACCAACTAAGCCTGCGATACCACGCAACAAGTAGACCGCAGTAATTAAAGCTAAACATGTTTTTAGTAGTGGTAACTTGATGATAATACCTGCACCAGAAAATGCATATAATCCCCACCCAGTAAGAATTGAAGCAATTACCAACGTTGCAATCGTGGGGTACGGGTCGCCTTGGGCAGCGAGTTGAGCCATACGTTGACCAGCACCAAAAAAGAGGTACCAATCAGGACCGCCGAAAATACAACCAATATGAAGTAATGCAGCTAAGATGCTTAAACTGCCAGCGATTATTAGTTGATTATTCTTGTGCATTCAAATTCCTTTTGGCACATAACACCCACTTAAGCGGCGAAAATTGCTCTTTATTTTTGTCCGCTTCAAGTTTTTGTTATATGCCGTTGCCAATTAATCTTTTCGCTTCTTTTAATGAAGTTTCGTAAATATCTAGGCCGAATCTCGATTTCATAACGTGTCCAGTGCAAGAGTTTACTCGAACACTATTTAAGAAAAAAAGATGAGTATCCCCGATTGCAAAATCCATCCCACAATCATTACTGTTATAGCTCGAGTACAAAGTTACTCGTTTAATCTTTTCACCCTTCAATAATTCTTCAACCAAAATGACAGCCTCAATTCCAGCCGAATATTTTCTGTCTTCCTCTGACACGTACTTTAAATCCCTTATCGAGATAACTTTCCCAACTAGTACTTTGTCAGCTGATTCTATTCGCTCTATCAACTCAGGCGCTGAACAACTGCAAGCCCAAGTAAAATTTGATACCGCTAGTAGTAATAGACTAATAAAAAGCCTCACTGTTAGAATCCCCCTCTAGGCAAATAACAATTTAATGTACGGAAATAATCCTATATGCAACATGGAATATTTCCATATATCCGTTTAACAATGCTCTAACTTTGGCACGTAACTTCACATATATCAATATCCTATACTTTGTATCTGAATATCCTGTATCTAAGTACGGAATCTTTCCTGTTTATTTTACTGCGTTAAAAATCCGCGTATGACTGTAAGTATTTACAGTTAAAAATAGGAACAATATGAAGTCTATGTTTATGCAGATGGTGATTCAGTATATGCGAAATCGTCGGTATGCTAAGTGTACTATCGAGCTTTATTGTCGCTGGATCGTAAGCTATATACGCTTTAACAAAAGTCCCCATCCAGCAGAGATGGGAAACAAAGAAGTCGAGTTGTTTCTCTCTTATTTAGTGAACACAAAGGATGTGGCACCGGCTCCCCAAGCCAGTGCACCAAACGCATTGGCATTTCTTTATATTGTGTTCACTAATACTGCATCTAATTACCCAAGCCTAGCCTGATTTAGAAAATATCCTGTTTATTATCAAGCTATTGCGCTACTAAATTAAAAACGTATCAGAAGACCTAACGCTAAAAATCTATCGCTGTATACGACAATCGCCAAGGCCTTCGCCCGTGAAATTGCGATATTTAGTCGATTGATATTTAAAAAAAAATAGACAACGTCGACTATTTAAAAAGATGACCTATGTCTACCTTAAGCATTTTTTTAGTTATTGGCTTTATCGCCCTTACCGCAAGTTACTTAGATGCTAAGTTTCAATGGCGCCTCAACGACTGGATAAGCGGCTCGTGTAGCAATCCTTTCATTGCTAGCAAAGCCACACAGCAACAACAGCTTATTGAGAAAAAAGATAAGCAAATTGCCGCCTTTGTAGAGCGAGTAGAAACACTGGAAGCCATAGTGACTCAGCCCGCGTATGAATTGAATGAAAAAATTAATGCACTTAAGTAATACACTTGAATGATGTTTAACTACTTAGGGGTGGGCGTCGCATGAATATGGGTACTTTACCCATCGCAATAGCGTTGCCCATCAATACCACTACTACACCGAGTACAGACAGCCAACTCCACGTATAACCTTCAAAAAAGGTGGAGATAACCAGCGCCACAATGGGGTAAACCAGTACCACATAAGCGGCTTTATCTGCTCCCATTTCCTTTACCAACTTCATATAAGAACCAAACGCCAATACCGAACCGAAAATCGCTAAGTACAGCAGTGAAATATAGAACTCTGGGGCACTGGGGATCACCAGCGTTTCTTGCGATATTTCTTGAGTTAATAGTGCCGTGGTATACAGCATCACCATGGCATAGCTCATAGCGTAAAAATTCATTTGAATTACTGGCGTACCTGAAGTGAGGATCCGCTCTGAAATAACGTTACCAATTGATGCACTGAAAAAAGAAACAAACGCGATAGAAAGCCCCGCCGCTAATGCAGCATCCATGGATACTTTGGAGAATTCAGGTACAAACATACACACGATGCCGACCAGTCCAAACGTAGCGCCCACCACCACTTCTAAACGAATAGGCTGCTTCAACCACCACCTGCGAAGCACCACGTTAAAGTAAATAATGCTGGAGCTCATAAGGGCGAGTAACGCGCTGATAATATGCGCTTGCGCCATATAGAGCAGGGAATAGTTTAGGCAATATAGGAAAAAGCCAACTCCCGCCATTTTAATGTGAATGTGTAACGGTAGCTTAAACGGCATGCCGCGTACGACGCAAAATAGCCCTAAACACAGTGCAGCCAAAGTATACCGCCACGCTACGGCTAGGGTTTCAGCGGTATGCCCTATTTGATAAGTAATTGCTATCCACGTTGAACCCCAAATAAGCGTACAAATGGCAAAGAGCACACCATTATTCATGTTTGATCATCTATAAACTGCATTAAATGGTTTATTGCCTTGTTGAATAAGCACTGACGGGACTCATTCGCCATCCACGCCGCCTATTTACCCGCTTTTAAGCGCAGCCACCAGGGCGTCTTCATTAACTAAACCACCTCTGGCGGTATTAATAAGAAAGCGAGTGCGATTCATTATGACTTGAATTCAAAATCACTCTCTTCAGGTAGCCCTTTAATATGGGTTTTCAACGATACGTAGTGAATGTGTTCAGTCACCTTTAATCCTTAGCGTTAGTTGCTATTGGATATTGAAAATGGAGAAGAGTACCTTAAAATCATTGATGGTACTCTCCCCTTTATTGCTATATCGGCTTAACGTGAAGCACGCCAACTTCCACTTTCACCACTTCAGCGGTATCGCCTTTTTGTAGAGTGGACGTAGACTTGATCGTCCATACCACACCAGAAAATCGCGCGGTACCGGGTTTCCCGGGCGCCACATCACTTTCTAATTCGAATTGGGTACCTATCCAGTCCGATTTTACTTCTTTGGGCGCTCGATCCCGTTGTAATAGCTTTAACGGCCGCCAAACCGCTAACGTCAATACGGCATCAATGATGGCTACAGCAATGAACGCATCTAACAATGCCTCATCAAGGATCCCAACATACATAAGACCTGATGCAAGGATCATTGATATGCCCAAGGTCAACAGGAGTATTGTGGTAAACCCCATTAAGACTTCGAGAACTAGCAATACTAAGCCTATCCCAATGAGAAAATGGGGTAAGTTGGTAAACATATTTTCCATGGCTATGCCTTTTTGCCTATTGTGTTGGCAATTGTCATTGCTTGGGCCACAACGTTACCGATTTCGGTACTGCTGTCAGGTAACAAAACAATTGAAGACTCTTTTGCAATTTTCTCTTTGGCCTGAATAGCGCCTTTGGCTAGATCAAGCTGTACCGCTTTTTGACCCTCTTCGGTGGCCGCCGCTTTACCCACAGTTTCAATGGCCTCTGCATCCGCTTGTGCAACACGAATGATCGCCTGGGCTTCACCGTCGGCTTTTAATATTTGTTGCTCCCGGTCTGCTTCCGCGGCAAGCACGATGGCTTGTTTATCACCTTCGGCACGGTTAATGGCCGCTTGACGATCACCTTCAGACTCTAAAATTTGTGCGCGTTTCAATCGCTCTGCCTTCATTTGCTGTTCCATGGCATCCAGCACTGAATTAGGCGGATTAATATCTTTTAGCTCGTAACGCATTACTTGAACACCCCAGGGAGCCGCGGCTTCGTTCAGGGCAGACACAATATTGGTGTTTAACAAATCTCGCTCTTCAAAGGTTTTATCCAATTCCATTTTACCCAGTTCAGAACGCATGGTAGTTTGTGCTAACTGGGTTACCGCAAAAGCATAATCTTCGACACCGTAGGTGGCTTTGTATGGATCGACTACTTTGAAATACAACACACCATCAACGCTTAACGTGATGTTGTCTTTGGTAATGGCAGATTGTTCGGGTACGTCGCCCGCCTGTTCTTTCAAAGAGCGATTCGCCGCTACCCTATCGATAAACGGAACGATAAAATTGAGACCTGCTTCGAGTGTGGTGTTGTACTTACCAAAACGCTCGATAATGAACGCGCGGTTCTGAGGGACAAACTTTATTGACGATTTAAGGCCTATAACAATAAGCACTAGTAAGATAACTTGATAAGAAAAAAGGGTTTCAAACACAGATTCCAATTCCATTTACGTACTCCTAGACGATTAATAAAACAGCATTAATGAAGGTTTATACTACAAAATAAATACATTAAAAGCAGTTAATTATCAGGAAACGTTGATGTAATCAATCCTGTACTTGTCTTAGTCACCTTGAAATAGTAGTGGCAAACAAACGTTTACATGCCACTACTACTGGTATTGAGGAGATATTATTCAGGACGAACAGCGGTTACTTCAATTTCCACTAAAAAACCAGGGTTAGCCAACCCTGCAATTTGCAGCGCTGAACGAGATGGTAAGTTAGGTTGCTCTTCAGTACCAAAGAACTGGGTATAGCCACGCATAAAGCCCGCAAAATCCATACGGCCATCAAGGTTAGGATCTCCCACCAAAAACGCTTGCATTTTTACAACGTCTTTCATGGTTAAG
>NZ_JBAHZB010000039.1:0-23723 GCF_036697315.1 Alteromonas sp. 14N.309.X.WAT.G.H12 | reverse complement strand
TATCACCATACGCTTCAATAGAACCTTTTGGCGCATCTGGGTTTAGCACCCCTGGCACGGAACCACTTAAATAGACAATCGTTGAAGAGGCGGGAATTTCTACCGCACGGGATATTGGGAAGTCAGAGCCAATTAAGCCATGACGAATAGCGGCCTCAGCTTTAGGTTGTTCCGCAGTGGCATCATTACAGCCCGTAATATTGAGTAAAGCGGCACCTAAAAGAGAGGCAATTGCAAAGTTTTTCATCGCGTGTTCCTACTATTAATTAGAAAATGGGGCTACATCTTTAGCTGTTATTTTATCGGTATGGTTATTGCCAAAACTTGCTCGCACAAAATTCACGACTTCAGCAATTTGCTCATCGGTAAGCATCTGATTAAAGGCCGGCATGCCGCCCTGCCCTTTACTTACCATAAAAATAGCATAATGTGGCGTCACTAGTTTAGGGTTTTTCGCCAATGCTGGATATTGGCCAGCCCCCACAGCACCTTCACCATTTGGCATATGACAACCTTGGCACAAAGCTCGATAAATATGTTCTCCCTCTTGTTGTACAAATACCCTAGTAGGTGAAAATATGGGCTCTTCTTTAGCGCTGACTTGTGCACAAACCATTGCGCTACACATAACGATTGTTGCCGAAACAAAGCGTTTAATATTCATAACTTATGCTCCAATGCTAACAATTTTATTGTGTAACCGTTGAATTGCATCTCGGGCAGAAGATAAAGCACCTTCTTGCCATGCAGGTAAGTAAGAAGCATGTTCACCTGCCAGAACAATGCGACCATCAATATTACACAGATCTTCGTAATGTGCTTTGCGCGTTTCTTCGGTCCACATTCCGTAACAACCGAGTGTCCATGGCACGCGGTGCCAACCGACGCTAATGCCGTTGGCAAATTCTTTGGTGTATTGTGGATGAAGTTGCGCTCCGTATTTTACGGCTTGTTTTATTCTTTGTGCTGGAGGTAAAGAAGTAAATTCGTAGGCATTCGGGCCATAGGTATACGCCCCTAAAAGAACACCGGGGCCTTTGCTTCCAAAGTTAGAACTGGGATAGCTAATTTGTGAAATTGGCAAATCAGTGTAGCTCAGCCCGCCGTATATAGTGTCGTCCTGTTCCCAAAAACGTCGTTTGAATTCCAACCCTATTTTTATTGACGCATCGTAAGGTACGGCCCGAATTGCCATTTGCATAGCACTACCTACCTTCATAGGGATTTGACTCAATATGGACAACGGAATGGTACACACACACCAATCGGCACTCGCGACTTTTTCTTCGCCATTCACTGTATAAGTTGCAGATACACCTGTATCGTTTTGATCAATATGGGTGACTTTGGCGTTGTATTCAATAAACTGCCCCACACGCTGCGCAAACGCTTTTGCAATACTATCCATGCCGCCTACTGGCTGAAAGATAGTACTCATATGATGTAATTCCTGACCTTTTGAAATATGCTCCCACAATTCCGATTGCAGTAGCGCCGTTCGGTCCAAAGGTTCGCTGTATTGGGTACTCGGCCCCAAACCACCGGGAGGAGCTATTGCAAAGCCACGTCGCATACTTGTTTCAGAAGACTTTTTATATGCGCCATTCTCGTCAAGCGCGGCAAAGGATCGTAACGATTCGAACAGTTTTTCACGATCTTCTAAGGTTAATTCATCATCTAACGCGCCTTGCTTAACCACTTTTCCCAGCATTTCAGAAATGTAGCCTTGGTAATCAGCTTGAATATGACGATAACGCTGAGGCTTGCCATCAAAGGCTTTGGTTGAATGTAAATAGGCGTTGTAATTCAATTGGCAAAATGGCTCTAGCGCAACACCAAATTTATTACAATATTCCATGACATGGTGGTGATCATGAGGAATTCGCCAAGGGCCAGGGTTAATATAATTGCCATCACTGAACTCGCAGGTTTGCTTTTCTCCACCTAATTCAGTGAAGGTATCACCACCTCGCAGCGTCCAGCAACGTCCACCGGCTCTGCCATTATATTCCAATATTTTTACTTTATAGCCAGCTTGACTTAATTCGTAAGCCGCCGCCATACCGGCTAAACCCGCCCCTAAAATCAATACACTGGCACCTTTCGGCGCTCCCGAAAAATTGAGGTGACTCATGGGCTGTGATTCTGCAGCAAACCCAAGGGAGCTCATCGCCTGATACATTGCGCTAACGCCCGCCGTTTTTCCAATCCAGCTCAACAGCTGGCGCCGATTAATACTATGCGCAGTCAACCTATACCTCGATATTTATTATTTAATACTGCTCAATGGGTAAACATTGAGCGTGCCAGAATGGCAAAAAGCCGTCGAGAGGCAGATATTATGCGTTAAGATGACAAATTGAGGCTTTTTCATGGCGACTCGCCACCATCGTTATCTTGTCATTAACGTAAACTCACAATTTAAGTGCAGAGCATGTGACTTTTTATCGCATTAACCATTTCTAATTTAACAAAACATTATTTAGTTAGCCGTTAGCATCATATTATTTGCAGAAACGATGGAGCCAGAGATATCAATCTCGGCATGTTGCTAGGCCCCATACTATTTCAAGCTCTAGTTTTGCGCTTCAGCTTGATGAATTTTGGTCGCATTTTGCTTATCGAAGTCATAGTATGGCGCAGTAGGAATAAATACATTCTGGATACCAGCTCAGGGACATAAAATGGAAAGTATGACGACATTGAGATTAATGGTATTTTGGGCAAAATTCGCAGCCATACTATTCACATTCCCCACTGCTGCGCAAAGTTTTGACCCGCATCAAGCAGACCTAGATACCTATTTAACAACCCTTAGTGACAACAATAAAATTATGACGGCGGTGTATGTAACACAGCATGGTGTTCCACGCTATGAGCACTACGCGGGTCTGGCGTCGGTTGAAGACAATGTTCCTATCTCTGCTCAAACACGTTTTCGCATTGGCTCAGTAAGTAAGACATTCACAGCGGTTCTGATAATGCAGCTTATCGAAAAAAATAAGCTCAGTTTGGATACGAAGCTAAGCCAGTTCTTTCCTGCCATCCCCAACGCAGCGCAAATCAACATTAAGCATTTGTTGAGTCACCGTTCAGGGATATTTAGTTATACCGATGACCCTGATTACATGAATTTTATGACAACGCCGCAAACAGAAGCGCAGCTTGTTTCACGGATCCGAGGATATCAGCCCCTGTTTAGCCCCGGTAGTCAACATAAGTATTCCAACTCCAATTACGCGCTTTTAGGCTTTATCATTGAGTCGCTGTACGGCAAGCCGTTGAAAGAAGTCATTGCAAAGAACATTGCGCAACCGTTAAATCTGAATAGCACCTATTACGGCAATAGCATTGAAATTGAGGAAAATGAGGCCTCGTCATATCGCTACAACGGACATTGGGTGAAACAGCCTGAAACCCATATGAGTGTGCCTCATGGCGCAGGCGCGATTGTTTCGAGTGCAAAAGATACCAATCGGTTTTTTACTGCTTTATTTGAAGGTAAACTGATATCAACAGACTCGTTAAAAGCCATGATGCAGCTTGAGGATGGTTATGGGTTAGGTATGACTGCGGCCCCGTTTGGCGAGAAGCAATTTTACGGACATTTTGGTGGTATTGACGGATTTGTCTCCGCCGCTGGTTACAATACGGAAGACGGGCTAAACATAACTGTACTAAGCAATGCGGTAAACTATAACTTTAACGATGTGTTGATTGCCGTGCTAAAAACTATGTATGGCCTTTCAATCGATATTCCCGACTTTTCTGCAAAACCGATAGTGTTAAGTGAAAAATTTTTGAGCGCATTCGAAGGGCAATTTGCGAGTACACAAGTCCCTATTAAAATTCACTTCTGGGTTGAAAATGGAAGCTTGATGAGTCAAGCAGAGGGACAAGGCGCCCTTCCACTGACACCATACTCAGAAACAGAATTTCGCTTTGATCCTGCTGGTATCGTTATCAACTTCGACGAACCTAATGACGCATCCAGTCATTCAAACGGGTTTGTTCTCAGCCAAGGCGGTGGTAAATATGAATTCAAACGCCAGCAATAATAGTTATGTTAATTTTCTTTGACCGAAGTCAGATGTAGAAAATCACATCGTTATACGTCGGCGCCTTGTCTTAAGGTGTTCCTGCCCATTGTTTAATCGTATCAAAGGGATGCTCCACAGTTTGATGCCTAAGCGTCATTGTATTCGGCATGCTTTTGTAGGCTTCAGCTACTCGTTCCGCGTGCTTCTCATCTTCTAGCCTTCGGATACGCCTTCCTGCGAATGGCCGCAATCAAGTCACCATTTATGATAAAGCGTCGGATTCCCCTCAACTGCCTCGCTAGAAATATTTACGCGCCCTACGCTTATAGATAATGCCTTTCCCTATAGCAAGCAACTACTTCACTGTATAATCTCCGCAAAAAACCATATTTAGTCCAGTAGTTAACTTACATAAACTCAGCAACAATAATATCTAACATCACATGAGTGGTGTTAGTACTGGTTTTTGTGCACTTATTGAAAATAAAATGTAAGAGCAGAATGCCCTTCTTGTTACACCACAGGTTTACACCTATGAGACAGAAAAAACCTCACCACCCCGCAGTTGAAATAACCGACCTAACAACATTTATAAAAAAATGGCGCCCCATTGATGCTTGGTTAGTGGAAGATAGTGATGGTCAATTTGTTTTACCCCCCTACCACTCAACAATTGGCGGTGATATTTTTGCCGCCTATAGACAAACAACAATAAAAAACTATGGCCTATTTTTACTCGCCTTAATGGTGATTTGTGGCTATTTTTTTCTTATAGAACCCAAGGCGAACATTAACCAACTCCTCGTTTATATCAGCCTGTTTTTTATTGTCTCAATAGATGCATTGTTAAATATATTAACCCTTAAACACTGCCAGCACCGCGCGGAATTTTGTTTTAATTTACACCAATCATTTAGGAAAAATTTGCTTATCTACCTGCCTCTATTTTTTATCATAGGGGCACTACAATATTTGGGATGTCAGCTATTAGGTAGCACGGAGAATGTGATCATCACCCTAGGTAATTACTATCCTGCCATCGAAGTGTCTTCCATCTGGCGGTTTATCATCGGTCCTTTTATTCATCTTGATATTAAACATTGGCTATTAAATTTAACCGCCACCCTACTCTTTGTTTCATCCATCCCCAGCCTGGCCTCATCGCCATCCACAGCAAGAAATATCACCACGCCTAAACAGCTATTTGGGATTTTTATTCTGGGCGCAATATTTTCACATATTGTGACTTATGCTGTGAACACCAGTATCTACCTTGGTATAGCAACTAAAAACGATGCCTTAGTGGGCGTATCCGGTGGCAGTTATGGGATCCTTGCCTATGCAATCTGCTACTATAGCTTTGCAAAAAAACAATTTAATATTGTATTTTCACTTCTTGGATTAGCAGTTTTTACGCTAATTTCACCCTACCTACTCCAGCATTCCATAACAAGTCACACAGCCCATATCAGTGGTTTTATCTTTGGTCTATTAAGCTATGGATTAGTTTACCAAAGCACTGCTAGCCCCGCTGATCAGCCTGTGCCTTTATAATGACTTCATCTCATTACAGGATTGGGAGCTTTCTTGTTCCGATCATTTCAGCGCAAATGGTCGTTCTCAAAACAAGCTACAACCGCTAATACCGTGGGACAAAGTCGCTTGGGAATTAGACTTGCAGCTTGCTTTGTACATCACACGACTACAATTTAATTTGCATGCTGGGGGGCGCTGACGACCATCGCTCACGCTTATTCTAAATGGCGATTCGCCGCCGTTAGTACCGTATCATTTGCAGAAACCATGGAGCCGGAGATATCAATCTCGGCGTGTTGCCAGGCATGCTCAAATCGGCGCTGTACTACTTTTGCCTCGTCAGTTTTACCTTGCAACCTTAACGCTTCGGCCAGTCCGCGCAAGGCCCAGCCATTATCGACCATAATCTCAAGGTCGCGTTGATAAGTCGCTTCGGCGGCCGCAAACTCACCCACTGAAATTTGTATGGCGCCTAGCGCGTGGCGTACCGGGAAGTACCATTCTGGTGGTTCTGTATAAGGCAAAGAATCTTCCATTTTCACGGCTGCCTTTAACAGTGATATCGCCTCTTGTAGTTCGCCTGCATGTGTTGCAATTGAACTTTTAAGGACGGTCTCTGCGATTTCTAGTAAGACCGGGGCACCTTCGCGATTAAAAAACATGAGGGATTGTACTTCGGGCACGCTGCGTAGCGCGGCTAATTGCGTTAATTCTTGCTGGGCTTTTGCTGGTGCGTTAAGGCCAATATACGCCTGCCCTCTGGCGTAGTGCCAGATCCCCCGTGCGTAGAGAAGATCTTGCGCTGGCTGCGCGGTATCCAGTATTCCTTGCCAATCGGCAAACCTCACTTTTGCGTAAAGTGGCTGGGAATAATAATGTTGGGCGACTGCCATACCTGGGGCCCGAAGCAATTCTTCACTTAACGACGCTGCGGTACCTTCCGCTAGCTCATAGGCTTTGCTTTTCCAGCCACTAATAGCCGCAGTTACCCAGCCAAAATGCCAATTATGGGGAATGTATCCAGCAAGATAGATGGGACTATTCGACCGACAAGCTTGAATAAATTCACTATCTGCTGCCGCGGCTTGCATGTTAATTAGCGTGGCATCGTAGTAGCGACCCACTCGCATGTATATATGCGCTGGCATATGCACCAAGTGTCCGGCGGCCGGAGCAAGGTCGGCCAGCGTGTCTGCATAGTGCTCAGCCCGTTCTGGGTTTGTTGATTGCTCTACAGCATGAATGTATAGGTGTATCGCGCCAATGTGCTCTTTATCAAGTGCCAACGCGGTTTCGATAGTGTCGGTTATTTCTTTTGTCCAAGGGCGAGTAACGCCTTCTGCGTCCCAAAAGTCCCAAGGATGCACATCCATCATCGACTCGGCAGTAAGCGCGGTAATATCCGCATCGTCAGGAAAGGCGTTCATTACATCGCGCATGCTATCGGCGTATGCTTCATTAAGCGAGCTTCTGTCTGCTGGTTCTATGGCTAAATATCGCTGCTGCAACGCATCGATGAGCATGCGCTCCTTAGTGCTAACGTTCTCGCTCAGTTTTTTTGCTAATGTCGCCAAACTAAAGGCGCGATTAGCATTGTCTGGGAACATGGGGGCGTTTACATTCGGGCCTAGCACTAGCGCACTGCCCCAATAGCACATGGCGCAGTCAGGATCATAAATGGTTGCCTCGTTAAAGGCGAAATCTGCTGCCGCATGATTAAACGCATACGACAATGCAAGTCCTTGGTTAAAGTACTGCTGTGCAATCTCTGAGTTGGTGGTGATCGGAAAGTTTACCTCCCCTAACCCACTAAACAGCGGTTGTCGCCAGTTGCTTTCCGCTAAGGCTAACGCTGTGGGCTGTTCAGGTTTGATACGCGTACTGCTATTGCTATTACCGCCACAGCCGCCCAGTATCATCAAAGTAGTAAACACTATGCCTATCTTTAGCTTAAGACAGGTTTTTAACCACCATTGGGGTTGGGTAAGGTTTCTGGCACAACTAAAATACAAAACATTCATCACTAAGTCTTCCTTCGGGTTAGGTTATTCCATTAATGCCCCCGCCAACATTCGATTGTTATTAACCCAATTAGTGGTTTGGAATACTGTCAATAGCGTCAAATTATTGTTTAACGTCGCACTGCAATAGCGCCAGGTGAGCTTTTTATACTGGTAATAGAGATGACCAGTGGTGGCGTTTTAACTATTTATACGGGGGAGATAGTTGCTACCTAGTCACTGTGGGCCAGAAAATCCATTTGGTCAATGTTTCAAATAAGATAACTTAATATGTTTGTCAAATCGTTTCATTTCTATGAGACAGGTTGACGGCCATCGCTAAAAGATTAGCGACAGATCTATCAATTGACGTATCGCCGGCTCTTAACATTTCACCTAATTCAGAGCGTGGATTTGCAGCTTGATAGGCAGCCGTCTCCCCCTTTTAAAAATCTGTCTAGGATGTTGAAGCGTTACCTACTCAACCATGCAAAATGCATTTAATTTGTTGCCGTCTAAATCTCTGAAATAGCCTGCGTAAAAACCAGAGGTAGCCTCTTGGGGACGAAACCCTGGCTTACCTTCACACGTGGCACCAAGTTCAATGGCTTTGTCGTAAAAGGCGTTTACCTGTTCAGGTGTGTCAAGGTATATACCCACCATTACACCATTGCCTACGGTGGCTGGTTTTTGATCAAAGGGTTTAGTCACAGACAGAGCCGCTTGGTCTTCATCTTTAGACCACGCAATAAAGTAATCGGGCTCTTCCATAAAGCGGGTAGCGCCAATAGTACCGAGCAGGGCGTCGTAAAATGCCGCCGCTTTTTCTAAATCTGCCGTTCCAAGGGTTATATAGCCAATCATGGGGTTCTCCTTTCTTGCCGTTAGATAATGTTTGTTGGTGCAAATTCATACTAGACGTTGACTACTGACAGTTAGTGTCAGTAGTGTTTACCCACAATGAAAAAATGACTGGCTAGCGGACAAACCACAATGCGTAAAGCTGAAAGGTTGAATGATATCGTTCATCATTTACGAAGAATGCACCATGCGATAACGGCACAAACCCTAGCAGATGCATTTGAGGTAAGCCTTCGTACCATCTACCGAGACATTCAAGATCTCATCGATTCTGGCGTGCCCATAATGGGCGAAGCTGGCGTCGGTTATGTCATGGATAAAAAATACCACCTGCCGCCGATTATGTTTGATGCTGACGAATTAGAGGCGATAGCCTTGGGGATTGGTATGGTCAGCAATTGGACAGACGATAAATTCGCGGCAAAAGCGAAAAGTGCCTACCTTAAAATTCAGGCTACCTTGCCCGCCCCTTTGCTAACCGAATTGCATCAGATAAGTACTTTTTCTGCTCCCAGTCACTACAAAATTCCCTGGAATGTTGAATTTACTGAACTCAGAGAGTGTATTAGACGTAAACAACGGGTGAGCTTTTGCTATCAGGATTTAAATAACAACAAGACAAAAAGAACCATTCGCCCCATTGCCCTTATTTCGTTCAGCCCAATTTGGCTATTGGCCGGTTGGTGTGAATTGCGCCATGAATTTCGAAATTTCCGATTAGACAGAATATCTCATTTTGCCGCGCTACCTAGCCACTTCACTGATGAAAAAGACAAATGCTTAGCGGCCTATTTGAAACAAGTGAATCAGGATGAGGTGTAAAAGCTTGGTATACAAAGAGAGAGTAACTTTTTCATCCAAACCACCGTTCACCTGTGAATTTATTCTCCCTTTAAAGTTTTCTAGCTCACCTTATTTACGCTATGCTTAAACCATCCATCCAAAATGCGTAAACATGATTTTCTCCAGTTTCTTGGAGACCCCATTTTTCCGAACTAAGAATAATGTTATACCCCGTCGATAAGTTAACGACGACTGAGAAATTTAGGCCACTATCGTTTTACTGATTAAATTTAAGTAAACCGATGATGATTATTAGACTAAAGTTTGTTTAAAACTGCGTGCCAGTCATCTATCCTGAATAGCTACAGTCAAACGACTGCCGACCTAATTTACTACTTAGGATTTACTGATAGCCCATGGATAGAGAAAAGTATGACATTTGGACTTAGGGCTAAAACAACATCAGTATTGGGTGGGTTGATAGCCTTAGCGCTTATAATAATCAGCTATACCAATAATTGGCAGTCTAGAAGCATTGCTGAAACCAACGTATTAGAAATAGAAAAAAGTAAATCCATCGTCATCATACGAGCGATTGAAATCGCCCTTAACAATCACAGTCAAAACCTACTAACTCTGCGCGATGTTCCCCCTATTCAATCCATTATAAGAGCCATAAATAACCAAGGTATTGACCCAATTAGTGCAGACTCGCTAGACGTGTGGCGTGAGCGCTTGGCAGTTATCTTGCGCGCTTTTGTCCACAACCATCCAGAATATTTACAAATGCGTTTTATAAATATCGACGGCACTGAACTGGTTCGCGTCCAACGTTCGAACAACGGCGATATAAGCATAGTGCCCGATAAAAATTTGCAAAATAAGGCCGACTCAACCTACGTCGTGGAGACGCTGAAATTAGCAAGCGGTGAAATCTATTACTCGGATGTGAACCTAAACAGAGAATATGGCGTGATCCAACAGCCACACCTTCCAGTGCTTAGAATTGCCACTCCGGTATATGGCGATTCAGGGGGGTTATCGGGCCTATTAATTCTTAATTTATCCACCGAACAACTTTTCCAAGAAGTGGCGCCAGCTAACTCAGGCGTACACCGAGAAATCGTCAACGACCAAGGGTACTATATTTACAGCAACGACCAGTCTAAAACCTTTGGTTTTGACTTAGGTACTGAGCTCACCTTAAGCAATGACGAGCCTTTTATGGCGAAAACCATTCTCAACCAAGATTCGTTTATTCGTTACGATAAAGAAGATAAAGAGTTGGAGGGTTTCGAAAAAATCTTTTTCTCACCCCATGATAAACAGCGATATTGGGTATTAGTATTCCATATTCCAGAACACCTAGTTTTTGAGGATTTCACCTCGTCACTTCAAACCATGTTGTTGTTTAGTTTGTCGGTAGGCATATTGGCCATTGGCTTTATTATCTGGTTTCTATCGCGAAAGATCCTAACCCCGGTAGTCACCATGGCCAATGTTTATGAACGTGTAAAGGCTGGGGATTTGACCGTACGCCTCGATACCCACTCGGTAAAAGATGAAATTAGAACCTTGTACCAAGGCATTAATAGCTTTGTGGAAAACCAACAAAGCACCACTAAACAGTTAAATGATGAAGTAGCACTGCAAACCCAACGTCTTTCTGCAGTGATCGATAATATTGTCGACGGCATTATCACTATCAATCAGCGAGGGATTATCGAATCCTTCAACCCTGCAGCCAGCAAAATCTTTGGTTATCACGAATCAGAAGTCATCGGACACAACGTTAAAATACTAATGCCGGAGCCCTATCATAGCGAGCATGACGACTACCTGGGTCACCACCTGCGAACCGATGAAAAAAAACTCATCGGCCTGGAACGAGTCGTCATTGGACAACGCAAAGATGGTTCTACTTTCCCCATGGAATTAGGGGTAAGCGAATTAAAAATTAACAATGCTAAACATTTTGTTGGGGTAACACGCGACGTCACCGAGCGCCAGCTAGCAAAAGACGCCCTGAACCAGGCTAGGTTGTCGGCGGAACAAGCCAACATGGCCAAAAGTGAATTTGTGGCTAATATGAGTCACGAGATCCGCACCCCAATGAATGGGGTAATAGGCATGACCCACCTTTTATTAGAGACCCCTTTAAGCAAAGAGCAACAAGAATTCACCAGCATAATAGAAAGCAGTGCCAAATCATTAATGACCATCATTAATGACATACTCGACTTCTCTAAGGTTGAAGCGGGCATGTTAGAAATCGAATCGATTGAATTTGATATGAGTAGGTTGCTGCACGAATTTGGCAGTAGCATCGCGGTGAAAGCTGAAGAAAAGGGGTTAGAGCTAATTTGCCCCGCTACTCCTGTATTACATCAATGGTACAAGGCTGATCCTGGGCGTATAAGACAGATCCTTAATAACTTGGTAAGTAATGCCATTAAGTTCACCGAAGTGGGGGAAGTCGCAGTACATTACAGCGTGCAACAACAAACAGGATCACGCACAAAGGTGCTGATTGAAGTTGTCGATACCGGCATAGGTTTAGCCCCCGAACAACAATCTCGGCTTTTCGAAAGGTTTAGTCAAGCAGATGGTAGCACCACGAGAAGGTATGGAGGTACAGGTCTTGGTTTGGCAATAAGCAAGCAGCTGGTAGAGCTTTTGGGCGGAGAAATCGGAGTTAAGAGTGAAATAGGTAAAGGCTCGACATTCTGGTTTACCCTTGACCTTGAGAATGGACAAAAGCCTAACGTAGTTCAGCCTGAAACCGATCTTGATGGCCAAAAAATATTAGTGGTAGACGACAACTTAACCAACCGTAGATTACTAGGTTATTTATTGACAAATTGGCACGTTGACCACACCTTAGTGCCCAATGCTGAACAAGCCCTCGAAAGGCTTATGCTTGCTGTGGAGCAGAAACAACCATTTACTATTGCGATCATCGATATGCAAATGCCGGATATGGACGGAGCGCAGTTAGGTAAGATGATTAAAAGTACGCCTGAATTGGCCCATACCCACCTGATGATGCTCACATCACAAGGGCAAAGAGGTGACGGCCGAAAATTTAAAGAAGTCGGCTATAGTGCATACCTAACCAAACCCGTTGATCAGTTTATTTTGCGTACTTCTTTGATGCAAGTAGCCGGGCTATTATCAGACAATGCGCCACTTCTTACCGCTTATAGTGCCAACAAAAAACCGCAATTAAACGCACGTGCACTCGTCGTAGAAGACAACATTATTAATCAAGTTGTAGCCCAGTCACTCCTAGATCAGTTTGGCATACGCTCAGATGTGGCCGCCAATGGTCAGGAAGCACTCGTGGCATTAGAAAACCTACCCTACGACCTAGTATTAATGGATTGCCAAATGCCGGTAATGGATGGTTTTGAAGCCACCCGTAAAATTCGTGCTCCCGACTCAAAGGTACTCAATAGCAATATTACTATCGTGGCCATGACAGCCAATGCGATGCAAGGGGATAAAGACAAATGCCTGGCGGTAGGTATGAACGACTTTATTTCAAAGCCGGTTGAGTCGAGTAAGTTACAGCAAATATTAACGCAGTGGTTACCCATAAATGGCGCTGAAAAGTGACCCCAGGGTAAATACAGTGCATGAATGAGTTGAATAAGTGTGATTACCAAGGGATTATGTCGGTCTAATTACCGAACGATTTTGTCGTAAATAGCATATCAGCCAGTTGCTAAACTGGCTATCTTTTATGCCGATTCAGCCAGAGCATTAGATTTTTCGACTCGCAATGCGGTGGTATTCATATTGTTTCTTAGCCAAATGCTACGCACACCGCCCGCGCTAATATCAACACCTAGGGCTTCACTGAGCTTTTCTACAAAATGTACAACATAAGTTGCATGTATTTTCACCTGAAGGAGAGTTTCTTTATCAAATACCTTGACCTGTCCCTGATCACTCACAAGTAACTAGACTATCGAGCCATAAAAATTCTGAGGTACTTTATTTTGGAACTGAAACATTTTTAACTGGAAGAAAAACCTTTGAGTTTAATGTTAAGGAGAAAAAATCTAGTCTTTACACCGAATCCAAGGTTCCTTTTGACAGTGATAAATTTGAGGTAAAACAATACTGGGTAACTTCTAAAGATGGTACTCGCTTTCCAATATCAATATTAGGTGCCAAAGGGTTTCATAAGATGGGGCCTCGACCAACTATATTATATGGTTATGGAGGTTTTTCTCAAAGTATAATGCCTCGGTTTTCAGATGCACAGGCCGCATGGATAGAAGCGGGTGGAAACTACGTTATCGCTAACATTCGAGGCGGAAGCGAATTTGGTAAAGAATGGCATCGTCAAGGACAGCGCTATCAGGCCCGATATCTACCCCTAAATCGTTGATATTCAATTGTACGGGTAGGCCTAGCACTTTAACTTCTTGACTTAAATTTGGTAGTTGTTGATTTAACAGCGATTGCACATCAGAATTTGTAAATAAGAAAACAGATAAGTCTTGCGTACTGGCACAACCGGTTAATAACAACGTAACGATAAGAAATAAATTTTTCATGACAAACCTTTCAAAAATGGGGTCAGCAAAAATGGGGGCAGAGTTAATTAGCTAATATACGCCATTATGCGCTTTTTAGTTTATTTTAACTATGCGGCAGAGGGCAGAATTAGCGGATTAGAAAATCTAAATGAACGAATAATTAACTCTGCCCCCTTTGTTTTTACTTTGTCAGCTTATTTTACATTGGTTTACTTTATTTAAGATTGTAATTAATTATTTTTTTAAAAGTTTAACTAAATCAATGAGTTGTATTTTTGGCCTGAAATTTGCTTATTGACGTGCATTGTGTCATTAATTGAGAATCTAAATCATGAATAAATTTCTATGTGTTATCGCGTTACTTTTCACAGGTGTTGCAAATGCCACTATTATTTCTGGTGATTTTCGCACAGAAAGTGACCTTCCTTATTGCTGCGGTTCATTCGGACCTTTGGTTTATGAAAACCTTAACGCAACAGTCGGTGCTGGTGACGAATTAACAGGTGCTAATTTTGTAAGCAATCCTGATAACTGGAATGGGGGGTTGGTATTCATCGATTTAGACCCAACGACAAATATTATTACCCTAAATTCACAAGATGATCTTGATTTTGAGACTTTTACTGCTTCAATCTCGAATATCATTTTTGATGCCGGTGAAGTGATTACTGGTTTGTCATGGATATCGGGTAACCTTACAGATTTAGGTATTCCTGAAATATTATCTTTTACAGGAAATAGTGTTTCAGTTAGTTATGATGTCGGAAGTGGTAACGACGTATTTAATTTCAATTTAACTCAGGCACAATTTCAGATAGAAACACAATCTGGTTCTGTTGCAGTACCTGCTCCAGCATCGATTCTTTTGCTTAGCTTAGGTCTACTTGTGTTAGTCGGTAGAAAAAGATTTAACGCGTAATCGATATAGAGTTTTAAAGGCCTCGATTTATTATCGGGGCCTTTTTATGTCTGCTAGGAAGTGATGGTTGTTCCGACTTAGGGGCTATTTTAAATTACCGGGTTTATTAAACAGTAATTTAATGGCTGCAGTGGCACTTTTTTGTTTTTGCAGATTGCTAACTAAGATGCGCCAAGGTGTGAACACCACATCAAAAAACGAAACCGCATATTCACGATCTGTCACCCCATAGCTAGGTGACTCACCATTGCTCTTCACAAAGGTTCCAAAAGCTTTGTCCCAGATGATAAGTACACCAGCGTAGTTTTTATCGACGTATTGTGGGTTCTTAGCATGATGAAGACAATGATGTACCGGAGTATTAAATACCTTACCCAGCACTCTGAATTCAGGCCCTAGTTCTGTATGTACAAAAAATTGAAAAGCTAAGTTCAAAGCAACAATTGCCAGCACTAACTGAGGTGTATAGCCTAAAATAATCAGCGGCAACCAAAACACCCACATACCCACAATGGGATAAAAAAGGCTTTGCCGCATAGCCGTAGAAAAATTCATATTGGTTGAACTGTGGTGCACAACATGTGCAGCCCATAACCAGTTACATTGATGGCTGGCACGATGAAACCAATAGTATAGAAAATCTTGAAAAATGAACGCAAAAATAACCGTTAGTACTGTCAATTCAATTGTGAAAATAGCGAACGTCGCGTGCAACCAATAAAAAAATGGCATCAGCGCTAGCATCAACAAAATGTCGCTAGCTTGATGGGTTAAGGCCAACGCTAGGTTTACACTAAACTCTTTAAAAAGAAAGACACCCATGATAAAAATGATCAATTCCCTAGGCTGAACTACACTAAATTTGTGTTTCATTCGGTCAGGTAGATGGACTATGCCTCAACCTCGAAAAAGCCAAATTAGTTTAATCCACTGTGTTCCCAGCCATCAGCACTCAAGACTATAAAAGCTAGTATTGCCAGTCTTCATGCGCAAGCGGCAAACTGTTCAAAAGATCACACCGCTCCCTCCAGTTGGGCATTAACTTATCCATATGAGCTATAAAGCGTTCGTTGTGATGCCGTTCTAGGAGATGCACAAACTCGTGAGCCACAATATACTCAAGGCACTCGAAAGGCTTTTTGGCTAGTTCAGAGTTGATGATGATGCGTTTTGAATCTGTGTTGCAGCTGCCCCACTTCGTTTTCATTCTCCGCACAGTTACTGATGACGGAGCTCGGCCAACGCGCTGACTCCAACTATCAATTAGAGAGCACAGCGCTTTCTGGGTTTCCGTTTTATAAAACGCATCAAACAGAGTTTGTTTGTCTTCAAGAGACATTTCTTCAGTAATAGCTGCCTGTAATCGTCGATTCTTTACACCCTGTACTTCAGCTTTTTTGCTGACACTGATTATGCGTAAGCGATATTTTTGCCCCCAAAGAAAATGGGCCTCACCATCGATAAACTCGCGAGGTGACTGACGAGGCTGCTCGGCAAAGTCTCTCTGTTGTTTCTTTATCCAAGCAAGCTTTGATACTACAGCGGTCCTAATTGCAGTATCAGTCATGGCTGTAGGAACTGAAACTCTCACCCTTCCATCAGGTGGTAAAACATTGATGTGAAGGTTCTTAATTGGTTTTCTATGTAGTGCGAAACTTAACTCACCTATTTTCAACTCCGAAACATCGGTCATTACTGATAATCTTTCTGTTTTTTTGCAAGTTCAATGACATCAGTGACGTTAATGTCATAATCTGCCGCTGTATCAGCGACCGCTCGTGCTATTTCGCGCTCTTTAAACCGATCTCCTATCCAGTCGGCTTTTTTGGTTTCTCGAATAGTCCTATCTAACATTGTTACAAGTGACTCGTTTTTACCGAAGTTATCATAGAAAGCTTTCTTTGCTTGCGTGTCCATGCTTGAAGGATACTTATCATCAGCATCAGAAGGCACTTTTACCATTTTAGCTAACGCGATTATCTTCTCTAAGTAGTCCTGATATTCAATGGCCTTCTGCTTCCGGAGATTAATAAGCTCTGCCAGCAGTGTAGACATTTGCTCATAATATTTCGGGTTTACCGGATTCTCATCAACAATAGTCCTACGAACGTTATTCTCGATTGTTTCAGCCATATTTTCCTGACTCTCTTTAATCCCTTCAGGCAAGTCATCAAGCGCTTCTGCTCCTTTTTTAATAATGAGATCAACTAAACCCAAATCTTCAATTTCGACAAGTTGTTCGCTGGGCTTCGCTCTGACGTAAGTATCGAGTAAAAAGCGCATCGCTGGCTCATACTGCTTCATATTGACACTATCTTTACTAGCGACCTTAACTTCGTTTCTTACTGTTTCAAAGTGCAAAACTTCCTGACGAATTTTCTCAGTTTGTTGAGAGGTATAACCGGCTTTTACCATCTCATTTGCGAGATTCCCAAAATTACGGATAAGCTTAGCAACCGCTTTGTAAAGCGTCAGTCTCAAGTTTTCCTTTTCGAAAAGTTCGTCGGAGTTATCACCGGATGATCCGCAAAAATAAATCAAATAATCCTGCGTTTCCTTAGGTGCTTTAACCGGCTCACACAGCCCTCTCACCATTTCTAACGCTGTTTCTAATTCAGCCCTAGCCTCGGTGAGTCTGTCTTTCAATAAGCCCTTAACGTCTTCACTATCGTAACTATCGAAAGCCTCACCGGTATAATCAATAATCGCTTTATCTAAGCTTTTAAAAAGATCTTTATAGTCAACAATATACCCGACATCTTTATCCTCAGTGTCGAGACGGTTTACTCGACAGATGGCTTGGAATAGATTGTGATCTGCCATTTGCTTATCAATATACAAATACGTTGCCGACGGCGCATCAAAGCCCGTTAGTAATTTATCAACAACTATCAAGAGCCGCATTTGACCGGGCTCTTTGATAAACTTTTGTTTCACTTGTTTTTCGAACTCTTCAACTAGTTTTGCTGCTTCGTCTTCCGGCTTTTCGAAATATTCTGCTAGCATCTTCCGGTAAACTTCATATTTGAAGAGCTTTTCAGTGAGACCTTCACCTGTAGTCTCGCCCTTAATACTCGCACTTGTGGGTTGATAGCTTGTTACTATAGCGCATTTACCAGCCAACTCCGTCTTTACGAACATGTCATAAACTGCACAAGCTTGATGCACGCTAGCACAGACGAGCATAGCATTACCCCGCCCTTCCTTAAGACGAGGTTTTGTATCCATATCCAACAATATATCGCTTACGATCTGTTCCAGTCGCGAACGAGAGGATAGAAGCTTCTGCATGGATCCCCATTTCTGCTTCAACTGGGTTTTAGCGATATTCGACATACCGCTTGTTTTTGCTTCAAACCACTGGTCGACTTTCTTATGTGAAGATATTGCCTGATCGATATCTCTGGCTTCATAGCGCAAGTCAAGCACGACACCATCAGCCACCGCTTCATCAAATTTGTAAGTATGAATATACGGCCCGAAGATTTCTACTGAGCGAGCCTTGTCTTTCTTCATTAGCGGCGTACCAGTAAAACCAATGAACATGGCATCCGGTAGAATCGATTTCATGGCTTGGTGGAGTTTGCCGGATTGAGTACGGTGACACTCATCCACGAAAACAAACAAATTACCTTTGGGTGCAAAATTGTCTGGTAATGCAGAACGCAAAGAAGCGATGAAGTCCTGTGTACTCTCGTCTTCATTGTCACTTTGGCGGCCGAATTTATGCACTAATGAACACAGTAACCAAGGATTAGTTTGATTTATAGTAGATACGAGATCTGCCCCACTTTTACTTCGATAGATTTCTTCATCCACACCATAAAATACGCCCTCAATCTGCTCATCAAGCTCGGTTCTGTCTGTTATTATGAGAACACGAGCATTAGAAACATTTTCCCTGATCCACTTTGCCAGCCACACCATTGTAAGGCTTTTACCTGAGCCTTGCGTATGCCAGATGATTCCGCCTTGTCGAGCATCGATATGTTGTTTAGCAGCCTGTATCCCAAAGAACTGATTATGCCTACAAGTTTTCTTTACGCCTTTATCAAATACAATGAAGTCGTGGATAATCTGTAAAAAACGTGATTTGCTGCAAAGACGGAAAAGGTCATTATCAAGTTTATGAGGGTATGGTTCTCCCCCTTTTTCTTTCCACTCAAGATAATATTTTTCGGGTGTTTCGATAGTGCCGTAGCGCAATCCTTGCGTGTCATTGCCGGCCATCACTAGTTGCATAGTGGTGAAGAAATTACGAATAAAGCTCTTTTTCTGATTATCCAGATTCTGACGAATGCCTTCACTCACATCTACAAACGAACGTTTTAGTTCGAGAACGCCCAACGCGATCCCGTTTACATAAATCACAATATCAGGGCGTTTGGTATTTGGCCCCTTTATCGAGACTTCTTCAGCAATCGCAAAGTCGTTTGCCTGAGGATTCTTCCAATCTATCAACCACACTGTCTGAAACTGTTCGCCAGCCCCACCTTTTACCTTTACGCCGTAACGAAGTAACCGATAGATTTCTTTATTAGCTTCATACAAGCTTTTACCTTCGCCAAGCGCTGCCGCCTTGCCTAATTCATGTAGTGCACGGGATATCAGCGATGTATCAATATTTCGCCTTTTAAGCCAAATCTCTAGAAGAGATGCCTCAATATTACGATTTTCACGATCTGTCCAATCGCCCAAATAATCGTATTCAAGCTCTTCAGAGAAGAAGGCAACAACACGTTTTTGAGTTTCTTTTTCTTTTTGACCGACTTGGCTCATAATAATCCTTTAATAAATCATCCAGCTTCAAATTTTTATAAAAATTCTTCACAAGACGGGCACACGACATTGGACGTTTGAGTTGCCCTTGTACGATGATATGTCCACTTTAAACCATTCTTAAATAAAGGTTTAGAGCATTTTCTGCATACCGTTTTAATCGTTAGTAACGAACATGCTGAACATGTTAGCTCCCATCTTGGCTTACCACGTTTAGTGGGCGAATACTTTTCTACCATGGGTTGACCACATCCAATACAGCTCATGTTATGCCAAGCAACATTACCAGTGCTCCATGGATTAGAAAGTATAACGCCCTTAGGTTGAAGAAACAGTCCAAGAAGTCTCTGAAGATGCTCTGCTGACCGGTAGCTATCTATCGAAGGAGATAAGAAAATAGACCCATATTTGTGAGCATTAGTCTGTCCATAATTACAATTCTCTCCCCACTCCAAGGGAGACGTTGGATTATCGATTGCTTTTCTAACGGGATGAATGATAAACACAGGATTGCTATCGCCTTCTGAATAATCCTTGTTTAGTCTTAGATCATCTACTATTGCCGCTAATGTGTCTTCTGTTTCTTCTCCCCTGAACTTAGCATCGAGTACTAAGCGATATTTCTTCTCCCCCCGGGTCGTCCACAAACTATTTGAGTTTGATGGTTCGACATATTCAGGGCAGAAGAAGTCGATAACAAAATCTGGTCGCTTACCATTTTTTAATTGCTTTTCGTAAGTAAGAATAATGCGCTGTTGCCTTTCCTCACACTCCATATTGAGTTCAATGTTATAACTATTACGCGATACGGCGCACAATAATTTCGATTTCCATTCTCTTTCAGGCTTGAACCCATACGTCTGAGACAGGATTTTTAGAATTTGTAGTAAACACCAACGTTCATAAAGATTCGCTACATTTACGAGGCCTATCTCATCAATTTTCAGCATTTCATCAAGAAAGCTATCTGTCACACCGCTATTGTCTTTAAAATACTTGTAGCTTGCCTTTGCTTTGGCATAATGAGGGTTTTGAACAAAGGTCATCGTATTAGGGCAAACGGTCACCATTTTCGACGTATGTTTGTTAAAGAAGCGAAATAGTTTATTGAGACGTTGTTCAAGCACAGGAAGAGATTTAAGCCAATTTGATGTGCGTTCATACAGGTCACCGAAACTCTCGCAACGCTTTTTCAGAATCTCACACTCCTTTTGAATATCTAAGACTTCCTGTTTGTCTAGTGGGATTACCCAATCTTGCTGGGCTAATGCTTTCTCTTGTCTCTCAAGACTAATTATTTCAGCAGATAATTTTTCCTCAGCTTGAGAGCATAATTTGATTGAATCAACCCGATAAAAAGTTATTTGGAAACAGAATTTGCTAGTTGCTAAACCCACTTTTTTCCTTTCACATAATCCAGATATTAAAATTTTTGATTTTGCTATCCTTTCTGAAGCGCCATCTATATTAGGATTTAAGGGTAATTTAACATTTACATAGTGTGCGCCGGATTCACGCTTAATATCTCGACCGTCAATATAATTAACAAAAAAACAGTTGTCTTGATTTGCAAATCTATCGCCAATGATGAGCTCATAACTTCTATGAACAAGACCGAAACATTCATCTTGAAACTCATCTGAAGGTTCGATAACAAGAGCCTGTTCAAGCAACCTATTGCTTCTACCTAACTCAAACTGAATATTCGAAAGCTGACCTTTCAGTGTATTAATTTCGCTCTGCAATACTCTCTGATCTACTTTTTTAGTTTTTTGCTCTGCTAGCTCCTCTAGCCTTACTTCCTCTTGCTCTAATCTTCGCTTATAGAGGTTTCTCTGAGTTATAACGACTTTGTGCATATTTTTGAGCAGATACCGCATTCGGGTTACACAATAGGCGACGTAACGATTCTCGTTAGTATCGTAACTTTCAACACTGACTCGGCTGGTCAGCTGCCTAGCATGAGGTTGTGAGATAGTTTCTCTGAAGGTAGTTGGTAAAGGCCGCACTCGTCTACGACTAACCTTACCGGATTTTTCAATCAACTCGATGGTTGGTTTCTTTATTATTTTTTCAACACCGTCGATAAAGTCAGCTAAATATTCTAAGTTCGATAGCTCAAATAAGTCCGCTCCTTTGCTTTCTACCTTGGAAGTTAGCGAACTAGATTGGTCAAGAATCAATAGCCATAAGTCGTTTTTAAAATCTTTTAGAAAGTATTCCAGTTCATCGGCACTGAAATTGACCGTATGATTGTTTATCGTGACAATTTCATCTGTGAGTTTGACCTTACTCTTACCTGCCGTACGATAAAGACTACTGTAGTAATACCCACCCGATAAATCTTTAAAAGATGTCCAATCATCGAGTTGTACCCACCAAACATTTTCACTGCCCGGCTCTTTTAGCGGCGTTAGAGGTTTACGGCTGCCGTCAGCTAATATCGTTGCAGGCTGGACATTTTTCTCGTCTGTAAAGCGTATGCCTACATATTTGAAAGATTTTGGAAAGGTAACCGTGTCAACGCTGTAACCGTCTGCATCGTCAATTAATTCTATTGCATCATTGCTTGCAATCAGCTTTTTCACCGTGCCCGGGCTTTTCCAACTAATATCGAGGTATCTAACTTCAAAATCAGCCATTAGCGAGACCAGTAGTTAACTACCCAGTCATTGGCTTTGGCGTTAGCAATAACTCTATCAAGTTCAGCTACGCTGTAATCAATTCCCTTTTTGCTTTTCAGGCTATCGAGCTCAGACCCAAGATAGTCTCGGAACTCACTTAGCAGCTCCTTTTTTGCGTAATCCTCGCTTAATTCTTTTTCACCATCAAACATCATTTTTGGCAAAATTTTATGTAGCACCAGACTGTTCAAAATCTGTTCATAGCTGGCATCAAATTTTTCTGCATGCTTAGCAAATTCTCTTGCTTGCCTAACACTTCGTAAGCCAAACTCTATACCGAGAGGCTCCAGATATTCTTCGGCTATAAACAACAAAGATTTGACTAACTTATCTTCACGATCGAATCGAGGATATGATGTCCTAAAATTAAGATCAGCAGGACTCAATGTAACTGATAAATTAATATCCAGCTCCGTATCTTCGAATTCAGCTTCTATATCGTCCCACTTACTGAGTAAAGAACTTGAAAACTTGATGATATGAGCGCGATCAAGGATTTTAGGTGAAAGATAATGAGTGGTTTCATCAACGTTAATGGCGCCAATAAACCTTACGTTAGGTGGAATAACCAAGCTCGATGGGGTCGAAAGGTAGCTGCCTAGATTTTTGCGTAACTGCGAATGATATTTTAACAGTGAACTCCCATCCTGAAAGCCACAGAGTTTATGAAGTTTTTCATTAAACTCTTCATTTTTCAAAATGTCCACGAAGCTATTAATAGACTCACTGTTTGATGTAGCTTCATCGACTAAGGACAGAAACATTCTGCACTCACTTACTAGATGTGTGCTTTCCGCTTCAGAATACAGACGTAATTCAGGCTGCGACTCACGCTCTTCCAATAGACTTAAAAAGTCAGCGAAATAATACTCAACACGTGCTAAATTCATCTCATCCAAACAAATTAAATAAGGAATTTCAGGGTTTTTACTCGCTTCAATAATGGCATCTAGAAACTGTGTAGAAAGGTACTTTTTTTCTAACGGGTTATAGTACCCAATCAAATCTTCCGAACTCGTCCAGTTCGGCTTTACTGGCACAATAACTGATTTTCCGCCGATTGCATCAGCAAAAGACTTAACCAAATTGGTTTTACCTGAACCAGAATCACCTGCGAGAATAATTAGATCGTTACTCATCAATAGGGCATAGAAAGTCTCGAGTACGTTGCGCGAGTAATAGATGCCCTTCTCTTTCAAATAAACCTGAATATAAGCCACGACAGCACTTACATCAGAGCCAAAGACTTCAGAAAAATCATGACCTGTTCTTTCTGTCGGTGAATTTTCAGCTAACCCACCTTGTGGCAAATCGAGCAGCTCGAGTTTAGTTAATAACTCCGTTCTCTGTTCAATGAAGCGATTCAGTTTAAGCAATTTATTCTCTCTCCTGATAATTTCTCTGTCGTAGCTCGCAACTTCTAACTCCTTTGACGTACGGAGCTGCTCTAATTGCTTCTGCAGTTCCTCCGAATCAGATTTAGTGTTTTCCAAACGGTTATTGAGCCAAGCTATCGACTCTTCTATTTGTTTTTTTTAAACGCCAAGTTGCTAGATACTTTTTAATTTCAG
>NZ_JBAHZB010000038.1:31209-32386 GCF_036697315.1 Alteromonas sp. 14N.309.X.WAT.G.H12 | reverse complement strand
TAGATACTGTCATCCCCATAGCGATCGACGAAGTACAAGGTACTTTCCCCAATACCGTACACCGCAGGAATATTCAGCTCCATGGGCCCGAGGTTACCACTAAATTGATGTGCTCCATTGTTAAGGGCGTGGTGTAATGCCGCACCGGCATCCCTTACCCGAAAGGCCATACCACAGACACTGGGCCCTCTTAATTTGGCAAAGGCTTCGGCCTGAGACGCAGGTTCGGCATTAACGATAAAGTTAATATCACCCTGCCGAAATAGCCAAACCCGTTTAGAACGATGTTTGGCTATTTCAGCAAAACCCAGACCCATAAATAACTGTTTAAGATCAGCGATCCCCTTTTCATCGGCGGCGGTATATTCCACAAATTCAAAGCCGTCGGTACCTAAAGGATTAGCGAATATTTCAGATCTCATCATCTTTGCCCCTACCATTAACATTTTAGTTACATCAATAAACATCAATTTGGATGAAACAGGAATAGCGCAGGCGCAATTAGGGATCCCTTAGGTTAGAAGGGGATCCGTATAGAAATTTGCACATCAAGATAAATGAAAGGACTAACGCCAGTGCAGCCCGTGATCCCTTTGGGATATACACAGGCCTTACAAGCAATCTTGCAGATTAAAAATGTAAAGCGGGGTTAACAGGGCGTATTTATAACTTTACAGTGGTTTTATTGATGCCGTATTCCCGCAACTTATTGGCAATGGCCGTATGGCTAAGTCCAAGTTTCTTGGCCAACTGTCGGGTACTTGGGTAAGTGGGATATAACCGCTTTAACAAATCACGTTCAAACTTTTTCACCGCCTCGTCCAGTGTTCCATCGAAGTTCTCATCAATAAAATTGACGCTGGGCGCACAACTGGGAAGTTGTATATCTTCTTTTGTAATTTCATTCCCATCAAGCAGTGACAAGGCGCGAAACAATGCATTTTGCAACTGCCTCACATTGCCTGGCCACGGATAGTCTTGTAAAAACGCCACACTGGATTTGCTCAATTTCGCCGGACGACGTCCTAGCTTACTGCTATGTTGCAGAATAAATGACTCCGCCAATGGCAAAATATCCTGTCTTCTTTCTTTAAGGGTGGGCAGCACTAAACTGAGCACATTTAAGCGATAGTATAGTTCCTGTCGAAACAAGTCATCGGCTACCAACTGCCCCAGA
>NZ_JBAHZB010000038.1:0-31199 GCF_036697315.1 Alteromonas sp. 14N.309.X.WAT.G.H12 | reverse complement strand
GATCACGACAGGTGGTGCAAACAAAGCGCACATCCACAGCCACCGGTTTATCATCGCCAACACGCCGAAATTCTTTGTGTTCCAAAACCCGCAATAATTTGGCTTGTAACTCGGCAGACATATCGGCGATTTCATCCAGTAAAATGGTGCCGCCCCGGGCTAATTCCAGCAATCCGGGCTTTCCTTCCGGTTGATTAAACGCACCGGCACCATACCCAAACAATTCGGTCTCCGCCACGCTGTCTGGCAAGGAAGCGCAATTGAGCACAAGAAATTCCTGTTTGCTGCGACGACTTGCCTGATGACAGGCCCGTGCGAGCATTTCTTTTCCTGTACCGGTTTCACCGAAAATGAGGATCGGCGCATCCAGATCGGCAATTTGCTTTGCTTCTTTAATGACTTTTTCCATGGGCGCAGAACGCACCACAAAATGATCGAAGCTGTCCAATTCTGCCTGATGAAACGCGCTAAACTGCTGACCTAAGCGAATCTCAGACTTTAAGATAACCACCGCGCCTGCAAAAATAGCGGTATTTTCGCCATCCGGTACTTCAATGGGTAAGATATCTGCCAGATAATTCTGTTCAATGAAACTCACTTTACAGGATGTGGCGTGGCTATTTGCATTCCCCATCCATTTATTAAAGTTAAAGCCTTTTACTAATTCGCATAACTCCATCCCCTCGATGGCATCAAACGCCAATTCAAGGCCACTTAACACGGCTTCATTGCACATCAGTACGCGACAATGGTTATCGATGGAAAACACCGGATCCGGTAAGGTTCTTAAAATAGCGGCGAGTTGGTTTCTTTCCCGTTCCCCGGGCATAAAGGGCGTGGTTTTAACATCTTCAATGCCATTGATGCGACGGATCTTCGGCATCAGGTGCTGAAAATCATCAAACTCGATATTGGGGAAATTAAGAAATATTTTTCCCACTTCATCAATTTCAATACCGCGAAGATCAATCTCGTGGGCCACAAGAATATCTAACACATCCTGGGCAATACCTAGCCGATCCTGACAACTGATTTCTAAACGCATAAGTAGTCTTTTTAGTCATTTCGCTTGTAAATATATATTTACAGCATATCACAAAGGGCTAACAATAGAATATGACTGAGCCACTGAACCGGCGCATTTATCTCATGACGCAAAGAGGGGGGAATGCAGGCCACACTGCTTTGCATTAGTTACCCACGCCATAATATCGGATTCCGCCAATCGATATAATTCATTGAGATCGGACAACACATAATAAAGTGGCTGCATAATATCTATACGGTAGGGTGTTCTCAGCACATCAAGGGGGTTCATGGGGATACGCACCGGCGTTTCACTTTCTAAGGCGTATAAGGTTTCTTTTGGTGAGGACAAGATCCCTCCCCCATAAATGCGCAGCCCTTTATGGGTATTTAACAAGCCGAATTCCACAGTAAACCAGTACAAACGGGCCAAGAAGCGCCGATCCGTTTTATTGGCGGCTAGCCCTAACTTGCCATAGGTATGGGTGAAATGGGCAAAGGCAGGGTTTGTCAGCAGTGGACAATGACCAAACACCTCGTGGAAGATATCTGGCTCTTGCAAGTAATCAAGATCCTTAGGTGAACGGATAAAGGTTGCTACCGGAAATTGTTTGTTCGCCAACAAACCAAAGAAGGCCGAAAAATCAATGAGTGCCGGCACCGGAGCCGTTTGCCATCCGGTAGTAGCCAAAAGTACACGATCTAACTGGGCTAGTTGGGGAATACCCGCCATAGGTAAATCCAACAGCGCCAACCCATCAAGATATTGATCGCACGCCCGCCCATGTAACAATTCCGTTTGCCGTTTGTACAGCGTTGCCCATGTGGCATTCTCTTGGTCACTCCAAGAAATAAAGCCGTGCTCATCGGGCGTTTTAGAATGATAAGCCCATGGACTTTGCATACCACACTCCTGACTAAATTTATCGGCTTTAGTCTAAGGGAAATACTGGGCGATGGAAGGTTCGCCAAGGGGATCCTTGCATCCTAGTATGTAACAATATTTTTACAACACAGTGTAACCAACTGATAAAAAGGCAAAAAAAACCAGTATTAGGAAATACTGGCTAGATGGTTTTGACGTTGAAGCTACAGACGGCTAATTTCGCGGTTCAACTGAAATTCTTTGGAGGTAACGTATTTTTCCACTTTTCGTAAGCGTAACTCCGCGTCTTTAAATCGCTCGGCAATATCATAAAAAGCTTGCTTTGGCGGTTCACCGGCTTCCCAAACCCGGGTTTTTACCGATACCTTTTGGCTGGCATCGTAATGACCCTGCTGGCTATTATTTCGCCATCCTTTACCGGTATGTCTTTTCATAAAACCGGCCTGTGTCCTCTCAAAAGGCTGTTCAGTGCCACCTGCGGGTTTAGGCTCAAGGATAAACCAACATGCGATATAGGCGATAAACATGAAAGGGCCGGCCAGTAAAAAGAACGCCGTAACCACAAGAATACGCACCAACCAACGTTCTAAACCAAAATAATCGGCAACACCACCACAAACCCCAGCTATCCGTGCATTTTCTGTGTCTCGGTATAATCCGCGTTTCATGCCCTATCCCTCCATTGAGGTGATTCGCTGTCTAAGATAGATTCTAAGGTTTTAATACGATCCGTCATTTTCTCTGCTTTCTCAGCCAATTCTTTTAACGAGGCGTATTCCTCGGCACTCAATCCCTGATTCACCTGCTTTTTGCTTCGATAATGCAAAATTAACCAAATCGGTGCTACAAAGATGAGAAAAATAAGCAGTGGTGCCAAAATCAGTGCTATTACTCCCTCGTCCATTACCCTTACCTCCAATATTCAGTGAGTTTCTTCACCAGGCTTTTGTGTAAACCCGTGATACATGGTTAAACGCCTAGTGGCACTGTTAATCCGTGCGATGACTTTCTTTCATTTTTGCTTTTAACGCGGCTAATTCTTCGTCGATTTTCTCATCCGCTTCAAGTTCGGCGAATTCATCATTTAAGGTTTTCTTACCTAGATCGTAGGCCTCTACCTGAGATTCCAAATCGTCAATTTTACGTTCGTATTGCTCAAAACGCCCCATGGCCGCATCGACTTTACTACTATCTAGGGTGCGTTTCACTTCTAAACGAGAGCTGGCGGTTTTCTGACGCATCAAAATCGTTTTCTGACGACTTTTCGCATCCGCTAACTTGTCCTGCAACTGACCAACTTCATCCTGCAATTTCGAAATCTGCTCTTCCACTACCGCCAGTTCCTGCCCCAAACTACTGGCTGCTTCTGCCGCCTTTTTCCGTTCTTGCAGGGCCGCCCGAGCTAGATCTTCCCGCTCTTTACTGAGCGCCAGTTCCGCTTTCGCTTCCCAATCCTTGGCCTCGTTCTCGTATTTACTGATTTGCGCCACTATTTCTTTTTTATTCGCGATGGTCTTGGCTGACGCAGAGCGTACCTCTACCAACGTATCTTCCATTTCCTGAATGATCAGCCTGACCATTTTTTCAGGGTCTTCTGCTTTATCCAGTAATGCATTAATATTCGAATTCACAATATCGGTGAAACGCGAAAAGATTCCCATAATCATTACCTCAAAAATCGTGTTAATAAATATGCAATAACCCGTGGATGATTACTACTCTGCTTCAGATATATACAATATTCTTGCCAGTTAGCCACGTTTTGTAACTGCATGAAATTAAGTGGATTTTATTCATTTTAAATAAACCTCGAATCACATGCCTTTTTCATCTACACTAAATATTGGTCTAAATGGCTAATAATTGAGAGAACCGATGAGTAGATTTCGTCAACAGGATAATTTGTTGGGTCAGGCAAACAGTTTTCTGGAAATGCTTGAGCAAATATCCCAAATTGCGCCCCTAAATAAACCTGTACTCGTTATCGGAGAAAGGGGAACCGGTAAAGAACTCGTGGCGGCCCGCCTGCACTTTTTGTCCCAACGCTGGGATCAAAACTACGTTAAGTTAAATTGTGCGGCCCTGAACGAAAACCTCCTTGAAAGCGAATTATTTGGCTATGAAGCCGGTGCCTTCACTGGCGCGGCCAAACGACGGGAAGGTCGTTTTGAAGTGGCCAATAATGGCACCTTGTTTTTAGATGAACTTGCCAATACCTCAGGCCTCGTGCAAGAAAAGCTCTTACGGGTGATTGAATATGGTGAATTTGAACGGGTTGGCGGCAGTAAAACCATCAAAACCGATGTCAGACTCATCGCGGCAACCAATGAAGATTTACCCACATTAGCAGAACAAGGTGAATTCCGCTCTGACTTGCTAGACCGACTGGCTTTCGATGTTATCACCATACCGCCTTTGCGGGAACGTCCTGAAGATATCATGGTATTGGCAGAACACTTCGCCATTAATATGGCCCGGGAACTGGAAATGGAATTATTTAGCGGCTTTACCGAAAAAGCGCGCCGCACCTTAATGACCTATGACTGGCCTGGGAACATTCGTGAACTGAAAAATGTGGTGGAACGGGCCGTATACCGGTGTAATAACCCCCATATTCCTGTCCATGAAATTATCTTAGACCCCTTTGAATCCCCTTTTCGTCCCAAAGGACGAATAAAAACCCAGGACAGAACAAGCACAAACACCACAAGCGCCGCGCCAGTAGCCAGTAGCGTCTCCCCAGCTAATGACGCCCCTGTCAGTGAGGAAAAAGACCTCTCTCCTCCCGTATTGCAATACCCCATTGATCTGAAAGAACGTACCCAACAATATGAAATTGATATGTTGCGCCAGGCCTTAAAAGACAGTCAGTTCAATCAGAAAAAGACTGCAGAAAAACTCAACCTGACATATCATCAGCTACGAGGTTATTTAAAAAAGTATAACTTACTCGATTCATCAAACGAGTCTGCGGAGGCATAACGGGTGAACAAAGGTTTTCACTGGGTTTTGGGGGTTTGTCTGGTGCTTACCCTGCAAGCATGCAACGATTCTAAGCGTGATGCATTTTACCGCTCCGGTATTATTTATTGCTCTGAAAGCAACCCGGTGAATTTTAACCCGCAAACGGATACCTCAAGCACCACCGCGGACGCCACAGCACATCAGTTATATGACAGGCTGATGGACTTTGATGCAGAAACCGGACAAATTATTCCC
Source organism: Alteromonas sp. 14N.309.X.WAT.G.H12 (assembly GCF_036697315.1). NCBI lineage: Bacteria > Pseudomonadati > Pseudomonadota > Gammaproteobacteria > Alteromonadales > Alteromonadaceae > Alteromonas > Alteromonas sp. 14N.309.X.WAT.G.H12. Next base: position 26,068 of record NZ_JBAHZB010000038.1, on the reverse strand, counting down.
AGTATCGCCAGTAGCTGGAAAGTGTCTGATGATGGATTGGTATATACCTTTCAACTGAAAAAAGGCGTCACCTTTCACACCACGGCTTATTTTACGCCCACCCGAACGCTAAATGCCGATGACATCATTTTTAGTATTAACCGCTGGCGAGATCCAACCAACCCCTATCACAACATATCTGGCGGGCGTTATCCCTACTTCGAAAGTTTGGGGCTGGCAAAAAATATTGCCGAAGTTAACCGTATTAACAGTTACCGCATAGAAATTGTCATTAAACAAAAAGACAGTTCGTTTTTGGCTAATTTAGCCAGCGACTTTTCCATTATTTTGTCCGCGGAATATGCCGATTATTTATTAAACCAAGGGACGCCGGAACGAATTGATGACTTTCCCATAGGTACAGGCCCATTTAAATTTCAAAGTTATCGCAAAGACCACTACATCCGTTTTGAGAAACATAACGACTACTGGGGTGATACTTCACTGACCAGTGATCACCTGATTTACGATATTACGCCAAAAAGCTCTATTCGACTGGCAAAACTCATTACCGGTGAATGCGATGCCATTGCGTTTCCAGCACAAACAGAGCTGGAAATTATTCGCAATCGCGAAGAGTTAGCGTTGTCTGAAAAGCCAGGACTGAATGTGGGTTTTTGGGCCTTTAATACGAAAAAGTACCCCTTTAATAACCCTAAAGTACGCAAGGCATTGGCCTTAGCCATTGATAAAAACACCTTGCTAGAAGCAGTTTATTTTGAAAGCGCCACCCGCGCCAAAACCCTGTTACCCAATGCCAGTTGGGCATTTCAAAGCGATGCCGAAGACACTGCCTACAACCCGGTTTTAGCCAGGGAGCTGCTGGATGAAGCGGGGGTAGCCCCTGGTTTTACCATGTCCATTTGGGCCATGCCCGTCGAGCGGGCCTATAACCCCAACGCCACCAAGATGGCAGAACTGATCCAGCGTTACCTTTCTGCGGTGGGTATTCAGGCCAATATTGTTACTTATGATTGGACAACCTTCCGTCGACACCTTCGGGAAGGACGACACGACTCTGTGCTCATTGGCTGGTCAGCAGATAACGGTGATCCAGACAATTTTTACCGCCCCTTATTAAGCTGTAGCGCCATACCCTCTGGCACCAACCGTGCGATGTGGTGTAATAAACGTTACGATCAACTCATCGACGAGGCGCTACAAACCCAAAATACCCAACGACGTAAAGCAATATATGAACAAGTGAATCGTTTAATATATGATGAATTGCCTTTGGTTCCCATCGCCCATGCCTATCGGTATCAGGCATACCGAAAAGATTTAAAAGGCATGGTGATAAACCCATACGGTGGTATTCGTTTTGTTGGAGTGACAAAAGTCCAGTGATTAAAATTCTTATTCGCTACACCATATTGTTTGTCATGACGCTACTTGTGTTGGCGGCACTCTCTTTTTCACTGGCGTATTTATTCCCTGGTGACGTCTTGGTGAATTTATCAGGGATCACGCCGCATAATGATGCCCAGCGCGCAGCACTCATGCGCCAATTTCAGTTGGACGAACCTTATATCTTCCAATTTATCCATTATGTGAGCGAATTGCTACAGGGTAACTGGGGCTACAGTTTTGTCTCTGGGTTACCCTTACGAGAAGAAATCGGCATTGCCATGCCCGCCACCATTGAATTGAGCGCCTACGCATTGTTTATTGCCTTGGTTGTAGGTGTACCATTGGGTTGTTTTGCTGGTCTGCGCAGTTATTCGAAATCCGATTACATTATTAATTCGGCCAGTATGGTAAGTTATTCCTTTCCCGTTTTCTGGCTGGCCTTGGTATTTATTCTTATATTTAGCTTAGAAATGGGTATCGCGCCGCTTTCGGGAAGACTCAGCTTGTTGTTTGACGTTCCAGATAAAACCGGCTTTATTTTGCTGGATATTATTCTTGCCAAAAATATTGATAGCAGCCTAGCCCTTGGCGATGCCCTTAAACATCTGATTTTGCCCACTATCTCAATTGCACTGATATCCACGGCCTCGATGATCAGGCTAACCCGACGTTCGGTCATTGATGTGTTAAACAGTCCTTATATCGCTGCCGCCGAATCCCGTGGATTATCAAAAAGCCAAATATTTTTCAGACATATTTTAAGAAATGCCTTGTTACCCATATTGCCCCTTATGGCCATACAAATAACCACGCTTATGACCAACGCCATGATTGTAGAAACCTTGTTTTCATGGCCGGGCATTGGCAATTGGTTAATTCAGGCAATTTATCAACGTGACTACCCCGCGCTGCGTATAGGCATGCTTGCCGTCGCAACCGTGGTAGTGAGTTTTACCATTCTCATCGATTTGTTTAATCGGTTTATCGATCCTAGTCGGGAAAAATACGAACGTGCCACAGTATAGTCTTTATCAGGAAGAGTCCCAGCCCTCCCCCTGGCAACGGACGTGGGAAGAGTTCAGGGCCAGTCATATTGCCTTTACAGGTTTAATTATATTAACCCTGTTTTTCTTTATTGCCCTGTTTGCCCCCATAGTGGCCCCCTATGATCCACTCCAGCAAAACATTGATGTTTTGCTGGTACCGCCAAGTTGGGAATCAAACGGCACCATCACACATTTGTTCGGCACCGATGCCTTAGGGCGCGATGTATTTTCCAGAATAATGGTTGGATGCAGGGTCACCTTTGGTTCAAGCATTCTGCTTGTGCTTATTGCCATGTTAATTGGTGTCACCGTCGGCACAATTGCCGGCATGACCAGCGGCGTACGCTCTAGCGTCATCAATCATACCCTCGATGCGCTGATGGCCATCCCCACATTGCTTATTGCCATTATCATCGTTGCGGTACTGGGCTCCGGATTGGTAAACAGTATGTGGGCCATCACGCTGGCGCTTATCCCGCAGTTTATTCATCACACCCGAGCCTTTGTGCGAAGTGAAATGAAAAAAGAATACATTCTTGCCTCTCGCTTAGATGGCGCGACTTCAAAACAGCTGTTTTTTCATTCTATTCTCCCGAATATGATTGAAATGTTAGTGGTTCAGGGCTCTCTCGCCCTCTCCATTGCGGTGATTGATATCTCCGCGCTAGGCTTTTTGAACTTAGGGGCGCAACCGCCGTTACCGGAATTAGGGGTGATCCTGGCCGATGGCCTGGATGTGGCCTATATTGCGCCGTGGAATACGGCCCTTCCAGGTTTAACTATCTTTCTGATGGTTTTGGCCATTAATATAGTGGGTGATGGTTTACGCTCTGCATTAAGAAAAAGGTTAAGTCACTAATGCCAATGCTCGATATAAAAAACCTCACACTAGAGGTTGATAATGGCACGGCCCGAGTGAAGGCGCTGGATAAGGTTAATCTTACCGTTAACAGCGGCGAAATTAGAGCCTTGGTGGGCGAATCTGGCTCAGGGAAAAGTCTGATGGTACAAGCCATTTCCGGCTCATTGCCACCTCAATGGAAGGTCACCGCAGACCGAATGAGCTGGAAAGGCAACAACATGCTTTCCATGAGCAGTAAAGAGCGCCGGGAATTAATGCGTCGGGATATTGGGGTAGTGTTTCAAGATCCCATTGGAGCTATGGATCCATCGGCCACTTTAGGTGAGCAATTAGAAGAAGCCATTCCAGCTGAACTGGTAAAGGGGAAGTGGTTCTGGCAGCGACAACAAGACCGCCGCAAAACCGCCATAAGTACGGTACACAAAGTAGGCATTAAATATCACAAACATTATCTCAATGCCTATCCCCATCAAATTCCTGTTGATATCGGCCAGAAATTCATGATTGCCATGGCGCTCATTTCTCAGCCTAAGTTACTCATCGCCGATGATCCTACCCGAGGAATGGAAACCACAACCAAAGCAAAAGTACTGAAATTGCTGACCCGGCTAAATCAAACTAAATCCTTGTCCATTTTGTTCGTTAGTCACGACTTACTTGCCATCGCCAGTATGTCACACACCATGACCGTCCTTTATTGTGGGCAAACTGTTGAATCAGGCAAAATGAAACAAATCCGAAAACGTCCTCTGCATCCCTACACCAAAGCTCTGATAGATAGTGCACCGAGTTTTCGCAACGATTTGCCACCTAAATCCATGCTACCAGCACTTGATGGCACCATCCCCTCGTTACAGCATGTACCCATCGGCTGTCGATTAGGGCCCCGTTGCCCTCGTGCTCAGCGTGCCTGTGTGGTTACCCCTGAAGTACGACGTGTTCACGACCATACATACAGTTGTCATTTCCCCTTGCATATGGAGAAATTATGAGCGAAGTCATGCTTGTCAATGGGCTGACCTTTAAACACAACAAGCAAAACCGATGGCTCAAAAAGCCAGAGGTCTTTTCTCTTGGTCCCATTGAGTTGTCGGTCAATCGCAGCGAAACCATCGCCATTATCGGTGAAAACCGCTCCGGCAAATCACTCCTTGCCAAATTGTTAGTCGGTGCAGTCAAAGCCGATGAAGGAGAGATTTTTCTCAGCAATGTGATGTACAACGCCGCGAAGAAAAAATCGACCAAAAGTTACAATAGTAGTAACGATATCCGCATGATTTTTCAGCACAGTACCGAGGCGATGAATCCCGGTATTCCGGTGGGGAAAATTCTGGATGAACCCTTAGAATTAAATACTCAATTAAATGAAGAAGAACGACGCAGCAGAATTGAAGAAACCCTGGTAAAAGTCGGCTTACTCCGCGATCACTATTACTTTTACCGACATATGTTATCCGATGGCCAGCAACAACGGGTGGCGATTGCCAGAGCTATGATCTTACAACCTAAAATTCTGGTTGCTGATGAGCCTTTTGCAGCATTGGATCCGTCGGTGCGCTCCCAAACCGTGAACCTCGTTTTAACCTTGCAGAAGGAATTAGGTCTGGCCTTTATTTTTATTTCTCACAACTTAGGCATCGTTCGTCACATTGCCGATAAGGTAATTGTGATGGAAAACGGCCAAATTGTTGAATCGGGAAAAACAGAGACCATCTTTCGATGGCCTCAACATAAAATGACGAAAAAGTTAATTGAATCCTATCAATCCTTAGTGCCTCAGCAAACTCTCACCTAACCTACCAATGCCAGTAAAATGCCTGCCGCTACCGCGGAGCCTAATACACCGGCCACATTCGGCCCCATGGCATGCATCAATAAAAAGTTATGTGGATTGCTTTGTAGACCGACCTTATTGACCACCCTGGCCGCCATAGGTACAGCACTTACCCCTGCAGCACCAATCAATGGGTTTATACCACCACCACTCATTCGATTCATAACTTTAGCCATCAAGACACCAGCAGCCGTGCCAATGGCGAAAGCAATGGCGCCCAGCGCCAGTATGCCAAGGGTTTCAACGGTTAAAAACTTATCCGAAGACAGTTTTGATCCCACCGCCAAACCAAGGAAGATGGTCACAATATTAATCAGTTCATTTTGCGCGGTTTTCGATAATCTATCGACCACGCCACACTCTCGCATTAGGTTACCAAAACAAAACATCCCCACTAGCGGAGTTGCTGAAGGTAAAAAGAAAATGGTGAGGATCAGTACCGCCAACGGAAAGATGATTTTCTCCCGCTGAGATACTGGCCGTAACTGAGCCATTTCAATTTTACGCTCTTCAGGCGTAGTCAGCGCCTTCATAATAGGCGGCTGAATAATAGGAACCAATGCCATATAGGAATAGGCAGCCACAGCTATGGCACCAAGTAAATCAGGAGCAAGACGGGAGGCCAAAAATATAGCGGTGGGTCCGTCAGCACCGCCGATAATGGCAATGGCGCTGGCGTCTTTTAAGGTAAAATCAAATCCTGGGATCACATTCAGTGAAATCGCACCAAACAAGGTAGCGAAAATACCAAACTGGGCCGCGGCACCAAGCAATAACATGCGCGGGTTGGCAATAAGGGCGCCAAAATCCGTCATGGCCCCCACGCCCATAAAGATAAGCAACGGGAAAACCCCCGTATGAATACCCACCTCATAGATATAATAAAGCATCCCCCCCGGCTCACTGAAGCCAGCAAGGGGAATATTGGTCAGCAAGGCCCCAAAACCAATGGGTAACAATAGCAAAGGTTCAAATTTTTTAACGATTGCCAAGTAAAGAAGTAACAGCCCCACGGCCATCATTATTAGCTGGCCACCCTGAAAATGGGCGAGGGCTGTACTGTCCCAAAGTATTAATAGTTTTTCCATTAGTTCAGCTCAATTAACGGTTGCCCAGTTGCCACAGCGTCACCCTCTTTGGCGACAACAGAAGCCACCACACCATCAACGGCAGAGCGAATTTCTGTCTCCATTTTCATGGCTTCTAAAATAATCACCACATCACCATTGGCCACCGTATCCCCTTCGGAGACGAGGATACGGAATACATTTCCCGATAACGGCGCATTAATACTCTGGGTTACCCCTGCCCCAGCGGCTGGCTTGGGAGTATTCGCAGTGTTAGCCGGTGTGGAAGCCGGCGTCACACTGGTCAGCGAACCAGACTCTGCCACTTCCACATGATAGACCTTGCCATCAACTCGCACATCGTAGGCTGCACCTTCTGTACTGGGCGTGTGCGCAGCAGGTGATGGCTTTTCAGTGTTTGCCACCTCAGCACCAGAGGTCGGTGCCGGTTCAAAGGCGTCAGCATTGCCTCTGTTTTGTAAAAACTTAAGGCCAATTTGAGGGAACAATGCATAGGTTAATACATCATCCACTTGCTTTTCCGCCAACGTGAAACCTTTGCTTTCAGCCAATTTAACGAGATCTGCCGACAAACTCTCCATTTCTGGCTTAAGGAGATCCGCAGGGCGGCATGTAATAGGTTCGCCGCCATCAAGTACGCGTGCTTGTAATTGCGCATCAACCGGGGCAGCAGTGGCGCCGTATTCCCCTTTCAACACGCCAGCGGTTTCTTTCGAGATACTCTTGTAGCGTTCACCGGTTAATACATTGAGCACCGCTTGGGTACCCACAATCTGAGAGGTAGGCGTTACTAAAGGAATAAAACCAAGATCTTTACGCACCCGTGGAATTTCCTTAAGCACTTCATCAAACTTGTCTTCCGCGCCTTGCTCTTTTAGCTGGCTTTCCATGTTGGTCAACATGCCACCTGGTACTTGGGCTAACAAAATACGTGCATCAACGCCTTTTAAGCTGCCTTCAAATTTTGCATATTTTTTGCGCACATCACGAAAATAAGCCGCTATGGATTCCAAACCTTCTAATGATAATCCTGTATCCCGCTCTGTACCCTCTAGCGCCGATACGATGGTCTCGGTAGCGGTATGGCCGTAGGTCATACTCATAGATGAAATGGCGGTGTCCACCATATCAATACCGGCGTCGATTGCCTTCTGATAGGTGGCGGTACTTAAACCAGTTGTGGCGTGACACTGCATGGCAATGGGCACACCAATAGTGGCTTTTAACCGTGTGATCAAAGTTTCGCATTCATAGGGCTTTAACAAGCCAGCCATATCTTTAATACAGATAGAATGCACACCCATGTCTTCTAACTGTTTTGCCATATCAACCCAGCCATCGATGGTGTGTACTGGACTGATTGTATAGGAAATCGTGCCTTGAGCATGGGCGCCGCAATCGATGGCCGCTTTCACCGCAGTCTGCAAATTGCGAATATCGTTCATGGCATCAAAAATACGAAATACATCCACGCCGTTGTCGTGGGCCCGTTCCACGAATCGCGTAACCACATCGTCTGCATAGTGACGATAACCGAGCAGGTTTTGCCCCCGAAGCAGCATTTGCTGCTTGGTTTTAGGCATGGCTTTTTTCAGTGCCCGAATACGTTCCCAGGGATCTTCCCCAAGATACCGTATACAGGCATCAAACGTTGCCCCTCCCCAGGATTCAACTGACCAAAAACCAGCATCATCTAATTGACTGGCAATGGGCAGCATATCGTCCAGACGCATACGTGTTGCCAATAACGACTGATGTGCATCACGTAAGACTAACTCGGTCAGGGCCAGTGGCTTTGACATGTTGTTTCCTCTTGAATGGCTTATTTCTTAGTGTTTCTATGTTGATGTATTGCCGCAGTGATGATAGATAGGGTTTTCCCATCCACGCCATCAGCACCGACGTTGTTTTTTGTCTGCGACGCTTTTCTAGCTACTGGAGTAATGGGATCTGCTCCCGGATACCGTTTGCAAAATACCGCTAGAGCTCGAACTGCAAAGATAAGCAAAATAAGAAACGCGAAGACAAAGAGCATTCCTGTCAGCATTAGGGTAGCAGCTTCATATAACAAACTGCCTAATGAATCGGAAGTCATTACAAACACCTTATATTTATGTGGAGTGAATAAGTACCACGATAAAAATGCAAAAACAATGCTTAGCAAGGTTATTTTTGCATAAATAAACAATTAAAATGAATTCACATTCAAAAATAGATACCCAAAAGCACCGAGTTTTTAATGTTGTGCCTAGTACTCATACCATAAAAACGCACAAAAATTAACTTACCGCACGTATTCAACAGGGAATAAGCCCAAGTACTGAGCTAAGACAAATAAAGGCAAAAAAAAACCCACCAGATGGTGGGTTTTCTATGTGGCGCGTGTGGAAGGATTCGAACCTCCGACCGCCTGGTTCGTAGCCAGGTACTCTATCCAGCTGAGCTACACACGCATAAATCGTACTTTCACATTTTATTGCAAAAGGTGGTGTTTTAAAAGCTGGCGCGTGTGGAAGGATTCGAACCTCCGACCGCCTGGTTCGTAGCCAGGTACTCTATCCAGCTGAGCTACACACGCGCAAAAACTTGTTGTTGGCCACCACATCCAACCTTAATAGTGGCGGAGAGGGAGGGATTCGAACCCTCGATACCAGTATTAGGTATGGTTCCTTAGCAGGGAACTGGTTTCAGCCACTCACCCACCTCTCCGTAACGTGGTGCTGCATTTTACTGATACTCTGTGCGGAGTCAAACCCTTTTTTAAGAAAAATGATGCGGATGCTGCGATTTTAAACAAATCGTTCAAAAACCCTGCTTTGTAACAGTAAACATAAAAAAAGGCCGGAAATCCGGCCTTTTTTTAGTAGCACTATTCGGCAGTAGTATTGCCAGGCTGTCCGCCCTTTTCAGCTTGTATGCGCATGTAAATTTCTTCACGATGCACGGATACTTCTTTCGGTGCATTAACACCAATTCGTACCTGATTGCCTTTCACACCCAAAACAGTAACGGTAACATCATCACCGACCATTAAGGTTTCACCTACACGACGAGTCAAAATAAGCATTCGCTTGCTCCTGGTCCTTAAACATAAACAGATCCCTTAATATGTTGTCTGTCCCCGGCACGACCCGCGGAAGACATCAGTGATTCCCTGTTCTTGTGTCACATCAAAAACTCACTGAAAGCTTACTTCCAAAATTATAGCTTATCTGCCAGGTATGCGTTAACCGAAGCAAGTGCAACAGACAGATTTTCGGGTTGACTGCCGCCAGCCTGAGCCATATCAGGACGACCGCCACCTTTTCCACCAACTTGAGAAGCAATATAGTTGACCAGCTCGCCAGCCTTAATCTTCCCAGTTAAACTTTTCGTTACACCAACGATTAAGCTTACTTTCCCGCTATCTGCGATACCGAGTACCACAATGCCATCACCTATGCGGTTTTTAAGATCATCCATCATGCCCCGCAGTGCTTTAGGCTCAACGCCCTCAGGAGAACAAACCAGCACTTTAGTGCCGTTAATGAGTTCAACCTGACTAAGCAAATCAGCGCTTTGTAAACTCGCCAGTTTTTGTTTGCTGGCACTCAGCGCTTTTTCCAAATCGCGGTTTTGACCTTGTAGCGTACTTATACGTTCAATGAGTTTAGCTGGGTCAGTTTTTAATAAACTGGCTGCTGATTGCAACTGCATATGTTGTTGTTGTACAAACTCAACGGCAGCTGCACCGGTGATCGCTTCGATGCGACGAACACCGGAAGCAATACCACTTTCAGAGACTATTTTGAAAAGTCCAATATCCCCTGTTCTATTGACGTGTGTTCCACCACAAAGTTCCACAGAAAATGCGCCCATGGTAACCACACGTACTTTTTCATCGTACTTTTCACCAAATAAGGCCATGGCACCCGACGCTTTGGCTTCGTCAAGATCCATTAATTGTGTTTTCAGGGTATGGTTTGCCCTAACTTCTTCGTTTACCCGCGTTTCGATGGCCAATAATTGCTCTGGGGTGATGGCTTCATAATGAGAGAAATCAAAGCGGAGTCGTTGAGCTTCAACCAAGGAACCTTTTTGCGTTACATGATCCCCTAAAATTTCTCGCAACGCCGCATGCAACAGGTGTGTTGCACTGTGATTTTTCTTCACCGCATCACGGTATTTATCATCGATAACAGCCTTAACCGTGTCGCCTTTATGAATTTCACCTACCACCTTGCCTTTATGGGCAAAGGCATTTCCCATCTTCTGGGTATCGGAGACGATAAACTCGCCACCGGAAACTCTGAGTACACCTCGGTCACCGGTCTGTCCACCTGACTCGGCATAAAACGGCGTTTGATCAAGAACCACAATACCATCCTGACCGTCTTTAAGGTGATCCGACAACTGATTGTCACAAATCAGTTCAACAACGGTGGCTTCACCGTCAACATGGGTATAACCGGTGAATTCAGTGGCATGGTCAACTTTCACCATGTCATTGTAATTAGTACCAAAATTACTGGCCTTCTGGGCACGGGTACGCTGGGCTTCCATGGCAGCATCAAAGCCTGCTTCATCGATTTTCACGTTATGTTCTCTTGCCACATCATTGGTAAGATCCACAGGAAACCCATAAGTGTCATAGAGTTTAAACACCACGTCACCGGAAATAGTATCGCCTTCCATAGACGCTAAGGTGTCATTGAGCATGGCCATGCCACGTTCCAGGGTTTTACTGAATTGCTCTTCTTCCACCCGTAACACTTTTTCAATAACCGGTTGCTGGTCTGCCAGTTCAGGATAAAACCCGCCCATCTCTTTTACTAAGGCCGCGACCAGCTTGTAGAAGAAAATATCGTTTGCACCCAACTTGTAGCCATGGCGCACAGCCCGTCGAATAATGCGTCGCAAGACATAGCCTCGACCTTCATTACTCGGCATAACCCCATCACAAATTAAGAATGCACAGGAACGAATATGATCCGCAATAACCCGTAACGATTTGCTTTCCTTATCTTTTGCTCCGGTGATCTTCGCCGCAGCGCTGATCAGATTTTGGAATAGATCGATTTCATAGTTACTGTGTACGTTTTGTAAGATCGCAGAAATACGCTCCAGTCCCATCCCAGTATCAATGGACGGTTTCGGCAGGGGCTCCATGGAACCATCAGACTGTTTATTGTACTGCATGAATACCAGGTTCCAGATCTCAATAAATCTGTCGCCATCTTCTTCAGGCGTTCCTGGCGGTCCGCCCCAAATATGTTCGCCATGGTCGTAGAAAATTTCAGAACACGGACCACATGGCCCAGTATCGCCCATGGACCAGAAGTTATCTGAGGTGCTAATACGAATAATTTTGTCTGCAGGGACACCAATGTCATTTTCCCAGATCGCAAAGGCTTCATCATCTTCTGAATACACCGTAACCAATAGCTTTTCTTTGGGCAGTCCCAGCTCTTTGGTCAGAAATGTCCAGGCAAAGGTGATGGCTTCTTTCTTAAAATAGTCACCAAAGCTAAAATTACCCAGCATCTCGAAAAAAGTATGATGGCGCGCCGTATAACCCACATTTTCCAAATCATTATGCTTACCACCAGCTCGTACACAGCGTTGTGACGACACCGCTCGGGTATAACTACGTTTCTCTGCGCCTAAGAACACATCCTTAAACTGGTTCATACCTGCGTTGGTAAATAAAAGTGTAGGATCGTCTGCCGGCACAAGTGATGAGCTGGCCACTGCCTGATGGCCGTGACTTTTAAAGTAATCGATAAACTTTTGGCGTATGTCAGCAGTTGATAATGTCATTGAATTTCTAACGTCCTACTCTTTATTAACGGTGAACATCACAAGGCTTTGACGAGGAATTAAATCTGCCTTGTCTGATGCGGGTATATGATTGTGGTGCGTTTAGGTTGTAAATTAACCTCTGCAACGCCCGCAGGGCGCAAACATACCACGGATTACGTTTATTTGTTAAGCGCTACACGGTGAAATTAGTCGCCATTTACGGCGTATTGGATTTGTTCCTGGGTAAAACCACGGTAATGCAAAAACTGCATTTGTTTTTGCCGATGTTTAAAATCCCCTTCAACTTGTTGGCCAAACTTTTTCTGTTTCACCTGTAGGGCCAGTTCAAACCAGTCAATCTCCGCCTCGGCAATGGCCGCTGAAATCAGCGACTCGTCAATGCCTTGCTGCTTTAATTCCCCATTGATACGGCTTGTACCAATGCCTCTTGCAGCGCAAGCTCGCACCCGCATTTGCGCATATCGGTGATCACTTAAAATGTCTGCATCCACAAATTCTTGCACAATGGACATAAAATCATCCCGCGCAAACCCCTTTTGGCTGAGTTTCCTATACACTTCCTGACAACTGTGCTCTCGTCGTGAAAGCATGCGGGTAATCGCGTCGATAATGATTTTACGGTTTGAGTCTGTCATGGTTTTTCTATATAGGCGTAAACTTCCTAATTTCAATACGGCTTGCTAGGATTATTCACGCACCTAACCCAATAATTACACAATAACATGACCTATACTTGTGCTTTCATTTCTTCGATAAAACAAATCTCGCCAGATACATGGGCTAATCTTACGAAGAATGCCGGCCCCTTTCTTCAGTATGATTTTCTTTATGGTTTAGAACAAACCCGGTGCGTAGGAAAAGATACCGGCTGGACGCCCTCTCATCTTGTTGTGTACCGTAACGACGCGGTGGTAGGTGCAATGCCTGGCTACCTAAAAACCCACAGTTATGGCGAGTATGTTTTCGACCACAGCTGGGCGGATGCTTATGCCCAGCATGGTCTGTCCTATTATCCGAAATGGATTAGTGCGATCCCCTTTACGCCGGTCACTGGCGGCCGTTTGCTGTCGATGCCAGATTGTGATCTTAGCGCAGTCACCCAGCAAGCGGTGACTGCCATAAAAGGGCAATACCAAGGGGGCTGTTCCTCGGCGCATTTATTATTTATGCCTCCTGAAGATTGCCCTCTCTTTTTAGAACAGGATTTTTTAGCCCGCTTTTCTGTGCAGTTTCAATGGTATAATTACGATTATCATCATGTTGACGATTTTACTGCCACCCTTACCTCTCGCAAACGTAAATCATTACGTAAATCAAAAGAAAAGCTAACCGCAGCAGGGGTTAGTTTTCATCATTTAACCGGTAACGCCCTTCGTCCCGAACACCTTCATTTTTTTATTCGTTGTTATCAACTTACCTATATGAAGCGTTCCGGTCATACGGGTTACCTTACCCCTGAGTTTTTTACTCACCTGTACAACACCCTGTCTGACTCGATGCTGATCATAGAAGCAAGAAAAGACGATATTCCCATTGCCAGCGCTTTGCTTTTTTATGATGAAACTGGCCTTTACGGGCGATATTGGGGCACCACACAACTGATTGACGGATTGCATTTCGAATGTTGTTACAATCAAGGGATTGCATTTGCTATAGAGAATAAATTACCTTTATTTAATCCTGGCACACAGGGTGAACATAAAATACTCAGAGGCTTCGAGCCTACCTTTTGTGTGTCTTTGCACCATTTAAACCACGCCGGTTTTCACCATGCGGTGCGAGACTTTTTAACTGAGGAAAAAAGCCAGATGACACACTATTTTGATCAAGCGGCTGCGGTATTACCGTTTAATCAAGCAATGAAAGAACGATTAAAAACAAAAACCAATGCGCAGGTGATTTCTCACTGCGTTCAACATAAAAAATGAGTAACGACAATGAAGTATACTTGTATCGCTGTTGCCATCGCCTCAGCAATGACCTTATCGGCTTGCAGCCAACCAGAACAGCAAACAAAAACACAAACTAGCGCCGCTGCCCCAGCGCCTGCTCAGGGAAAACCTGAATTAGGCAATACAGGCATTGAGCTTTCGGCTATGGATACAACCGTAAAGCCTGGTGACGATTTTTTTGAATACGTTAACGGCACCTGGTACAAAAACTACGAACTGCCTGCCGATAAAGTGCGATTTGGCGCATTTTCCGCCTTGGCAGACCGCAGCATTGAGCAGGTAAAAAGTATCATTGACGATCTGCTGCAAAAAGAGAATTTGTCTGAGGAAGAGAAACTGGTTCATGACTTTTATGTCGCCTATATGGATGTGGATGCACTAAATGAAAAAGGCGTAGAACCCATTGCCGACGTACTGAATAAAATCGATGCCATTTCCAATCAAAAAGCCCTAACCACAGTGATGGGACAAGCCTGGCTTTACGGTACGGCTTCTCCTATTTACGCAGGCCTTTCCTATAACCGGTTAGATCCCAATGAATACCAGGTTAGCGTGGGCGTTGGTGGGTTGGGCTTACCGGATCGTGACTATTACTTAAGCGATGAAGAGCGCTTCGTAAAAATCCGTGAAGGCTATCTTGCCAATATTCAAAAAATGCTAGCCTTTGCTGGTGTTGACAATGTAGAGGAAAAAGCTCAAGGCATCTTGGCCCTAGAAACCCAAATCGCCCAAGCCCAATGGCCAAGAGATAAACGCAGAAATAGAGATCTCACTCTCAATCAATTAGACCGTTCTTTGTTGTCGGATACCTATCCTGGTTTTGACTGGGATACCTTTTTTGCCCAAAAAGGGCTAAAAGTCCCCTCACTTAACGTCACCACGCCGCAACCGGTAAAAGATGTGATAAATCTAATAAACGATACCGATTTGGCGACCTGGAAGTCTTATCTTAAGTATCACACCATGATCGACAACGCTTCCTTGTTGTCTGAAGATATCTATCAAGCCTATTTTGACTTCTTTGGCACCACATTAAACGGGCAAAAAGCGCCTCGTCCTCGTTGGAAACGCGCCTTAAGCCAGATGGGCGGCACTGAATCTTTGGGATTTGCGCTGGGTAAAATCTATGTTGCCCGCTATTTCCCTGAATCCTCCAAAGAAAAAATGACCGCATTGGTAGAGAACTTACGTACCGCGCTGGGTAAACGAATAGAAAACCTAGCGTGGATGAGTGAAGAAACCAAAGCACAAGCCAAAGCCAAATTAGCCGCTTTCCGTCCTAAGATTGGCTACCCAGATAAGTGGGTTGATTTAAGTGGTGTGGATATCAGTGCAGACAATTTAGTACAAAACGTACGTAATCTGCGGGAATTTTTTAATGAGAAAGACATTGAAAACGAACTTAAGCCCACCGACCGTGAACGCTGGGGTATGACACCACAAACCGTGAACGCATATTACAATTCATCTTTTAATGAAATTGTATTTCCTGCCGCTATTCTACAACCACCATTCTTCGATCCTAACGCCGATCCAGCGGTGAATTATGGGGGTATTGGCGCGGTGATTGGTCATGAAATGGGACATGGTTTTGATGATCAAGGCGCCAAGTCAGATGCAGAAGGTATTCAACGCAACTGGTGGACAGACGAAGATTTCGCGGCATTTACGGCCAAAGTAAAACAACTAGGCGCTCAGTATGACCAGTACGAACCAATACCGGGCAACCATGTAAACGGTGCGCTTACCATGGGTGAAAATATAGGCGATGTAGGTGGCCTCGCGATGGCCTATGAAGCTTATAAACTAAGCCTAAATGGAAAAGAAGCGCCCGTGATTGACGGCATGACAGGTGATCAGCGGTTCTTTATCTCCTGGGCTCAGGTCTGGCGGGAAAAACGCACGGAACAGAGCTTAATCAATCAGTTACGTTCCGATCCCCATTCCCCTGCCCGTTATCGCGCAGTGGCACCTCGTAACATGGATGCCTGGTACGACGCATTTAACGTACAACCTGGCGATGCCTTGTATTTGAAGCCAGAAGACCGCGTTCAAATCTGGTAATAATGAAAAAAAAAGGCTTCAGTTATGAAGCCTTTTTAATTTTACATGTGGGTGACAGGTCCGGTAGCCCCCAGGCTACCTTGTGACTTTCCCGGCGAATTGACCAGCTCCACAGCCCTTATCAGTGCCTGTTTACGAGTATCAAACACCCGAACACCGCTTTGATGAGCATTAATATTATCCAACACCTTTTCCACCGCTTCATTGGCACCACACATAATGACCTCTCGTCCCGCGGCCTTAGCATCGGATGTAATGGTTTCCACCGCCATGGCAGCAGAAACATCCATAGAAGGCACCCGGGTAAAATCCAGTATCAATGCACTTGAGCCGTCTTTGACTTTTTCTCTCACATGGTGACCGAGATCTGCCGCCGCACCGAAACTTAAGGGCCCACCAAAACTAAACACCTGAACTTTCCCTTGGGTTTGTTTTAATAACGCATCCTCTTCAGGATCGCCTAATGACTCTGGAATTTTTTTCACTTCTTCTAATTGCAGTTGGGCAATTTGACGTACATAAGCCAAGGCGGCGAGTACCACACCCACACCTACGGCTGTGATCAAATCAACAAAAACGGTCAGTCCAAGCACCAGTAGCATCAATGCGAAGTCCCAGCGTGGCCCAGTATGTGCCCGTTTTAAATAGCTCCAATCGATGATATCCAGTCCAACTTTAACTAAAATTCCGGCCAACACTGCATGGGGTATTTGGGCCGCAAGTGGGCTTAAACCCATCACGATGGCCAGCAACACTAGCGCGTGTACCATACCCGACAGACGCTCTTTACCACCACTGCGAATATTAACAACTGTACGCATGGTTGCACCCGCGCCAGCGATACCGCCGATTAACCCTGCAACAGTATTACCCACGCCCTGGCCAATGAGTTCTCGGTTACTGTCATGACGTGTCCGCGTCATATTGTCCGCCACTAAGGAGGTTAACAGCGAATCTATGGCGCCTAAAACGGCGAGAATAAATGCCGCTTCCAAAATCAACAAGAAGGTAGACTGATCGAAGATCGGTAAATGAATTTCCGGAAGACCGGAAGGAATGCTACCAAGCACCGGCGTCTCAATGGTTAAGCTAACTAAGGTACCAATAATCAAGGCCGCGAGCGCCCCTGGAACCACTTTGCCCAATTTCGCCGGCCATTTATAGGCAATCAGCAATGTGCCCAGTCCTAATGCCAGGGTGACAAAGTCAACATCACTTAAGGCCGTGGGCAGATACTGCAATGCCCCCATGGTACCACCTGACGTTTCATGCCCCATGAGGCGACCTAACTGGAGAATAATAATGATAGCGCCAATACCGGTCATAAACCCGGAGATCACCGGATAAGGAACCAAGCGAATATATTGCCCGACGCCGGTAAACCCCATTATGATTTGTAAGACACCAGCCAGCATTACTGCCGTGAAGATCATGCCTACATCACCAGAAAGCGAGGCAAACAAACCCGCAATCACTACAACCATCGGCCCTGTTGGCCCAGAGATTTGTGATGGTGTCCCCCCCAGCAAGGCGGCAAAAAAGCCCACCGCTATGGCGCCGTAAAGGCCGGCCATTGGGCCTAATCCTGACGCGACACCGAGTGCAAGAGCAAGTGGCAAAGCCACAATACCCGCTGTTAGTCCACCGGTAAGATCCCCTCTTACGTTGCTCAACAGACTTTTCATGATGATGATTCCTTGCTTGTTATCGAAAACGGTTTTTCCCCATAAACGTCGGCAAGTAATTTAAACTCGTTGCTTTGTTCATCATGGCAAAGTACGTCACCGGACTCAATATCATAAATCCAGCCATGTAATTTCACCTGACCGGTGGCTATTTTCGAAGCCACCGCAGGATGTGTGCGTAAATGTTGTAATTGCTGGAGTACATTTTCTTTGGTCACGGCCTCCAGATGTTCCATGCTCAATTTGCCTTCTTTTTCTTTTACCACTTCGGTGGCACAACGGCAGTGTCCCAGCCATTCTTTGACATGAGGTAAATCATCCAGTTTTTCTGGTGCTAAGGCCCCTTTCATCGCGCCGCAATCAGAGTGACCACAAACAATAATATGGCTCACCCCCAGCGCGGCAACGGCAAACTCAATAGACGCAGTCATACCACCGGTATAGGCTGAGTGAGGAGGAACGATATTGCCCGCATTACGACAGATGAAAAGGTCACCTGGGCCAGTCTGCGTCACGAGATTGGGATCAATTCGAGAGTCGGCACAAGTGATAAAAAGGACTTCGGGATTCTGGCCATTTGCCAACTTTTGAAACGTGGCTTTATTCTTTGGGAAGACTTCTTTTTGAAATTTGGCGACACCTGAAATGACATGATCCATAAAATTACTCCACATTAACATTCTATTATCATATTTATAGACAAAGAGCTTGCCTGATAGCGTTATAGAAAAACACTCAATCTCGCGATAGACAATAACTATCAGGGAAACTATAGCGAATTGTGGGTAATTTTACGAGTTAAAAACGACGAAAGGAGGGGCTTGTCCCCCTCCTTTTAGCGCGATCCTGCTTAAAATGTTGAAAAAAAACTACAGTTGTTTCATTTCCACACTAATATTTTTCGAGCTGGCTTGATCGAGGTAATCCTTGATCATTTCCGTTACGTCATAAGCTACCGATTTACTTTTGGTAAAATCCAAAATAACTTTAGAGTTTTCTGGTATTGAATTTAATTTTTTCAAAATACTGGGTTTATTAAAGAACGACACTTCTTCAGCCATCACGATATGGTGAATCTTTTGCCCTTCCTCCTCGTTAACAATTTCTGTGAACTGATAGCAATTGCGGTAACTGTGTTTCAATGTGAAAAACACACTCATTCCTAACCCGGCAACCACCCCAGAAAGTAAATCAGTAAACAACATAACCGCAATGGTCGTAACAAAGGGAATAAACTGCTCCCACCCCGTTTGATACATAATTTTAAACATAGCAGGTTTTGCCAATTTGTAACCCACAATGACCAAAATTGCGGCTAAAGACGCTAACGGGATCTGATTTAACAACGACGCCATGGCCATCACTGCTACCAGTAAGAACACACCGTGTAAGATGGCAGACAACTTGGTTTTGCCACCAAAGGCAATATTGGCGGAACTGCGCACAATAACCTGGGTGATGGGTAACCCCCCCACAAGACCAGATAAAATATTCCCGATGCCTTGCGCTTTCAGCTCTCGGTTAGTCGGCGTGGTATTTTTTTCCGGATCTAACTTATCGGTGGCTTCTACACACAACAAGGTTTCTATGCTGGCTACTGCAGCCATAACCAGGGCGATGGTGATCACATTAATATTAAATATTTCAGACAGGGCCGGAAACGCAATTTCTGCCTTAAAGGCATCGAAACTGTCCATCACAGGTAAAGAAACTAGCTGTTCACGGGTTAACGGCGTGCCCATTTGCGCCAGCACCATAGAAATCACAATGCCCATCAACACCACCACAATAGGCCCTTGTAACAACTGAAATGCCTTATGTTTGTGGGTAAGGTATTTATCCCAAATAATGAGCACGGCCAGAGAAAATACAGAGATCCCCACCGCAGTCATGGACATGGAAGAAAATGCATGCTGGATGGCAGTAAAGGTATTTTCACCATTGACTTGCATAAAAGCTTCCTCACCGAGGAAGTCTGCATGCCAACCAAATAAATACGGCAACTGTTTAAGAACAATGAGCACGCCAATACCGGCGAGCATGCCGGTAATAACGGAAGTGGGAAAAAAGTACGCTATAAAGCCTGCCCGCAAGAAGCCCAATATAAGCTGGAAAACCCCCGCTAATACCACGGCGCAGAGAAAAATCTCCCAACTTCCTAACGTTGCTATGGCATCAAATACGATCACTGCCAAACCGGCAGCAGGCCCACTCACGCCTAGTCGTGAACCACTGGCTAAACCAACCACAATGCCGCCAATAATGCCGGATATCACACCGGAAAAAAGTGGCGCTCCTGAAGCTAACGCGATACCTAAACAAAGGGGAAGCGCAACAAAAAACACCACGATGCTGGCGGGTAGATCATTTTTTATTTCACTTAAACTCACATCCAATTTCACGGTCACTCGCTCCTTATGCCTCAGCCATCAATTTTTGTTCTGCATAAGCTTCTTTCATCTCAACAAATTCACCGGTTTTTGCATCGTAGCAGTGAATCATGCCTGTCTCGATGTCATACACCCAACCATGAAGAGTGAGGGATTTACTTGCTAATTTAGCGGCGACAGCGGGGTGGGTACGTAAATGTTGCAATTGCTGCAACACATTTTCTTTGGTCACGTCCCCTAACTGTTCGCTCCCTAGGGCACCATGCTTTTCTTTCACCACTTCCGTGGCACAGCGGCAATGCCCTAACCATTCTTTCACATGAGGTAAGTCATCCAGTTTTTCAGGATGCAGCGCCCCTTTCATGGCACCACAGTCTGTATGGCCGCATACCACGATATGGGTCACGCCCAGTGCGGCTACCGCAAATTCAATAGAAGCCGTCATACCACCGGTATGGGGGCTGTGAGGTGGCACAATGTTGCCAGCGTTACGACAAATAAATAATTCGCCCGGCTCGGTTTGCGTCACCATATTCGGATCGATTCTAGAATCCGCACAAGTAATAAAAAGCACTTCGGGATTTTGTCCCGTCGCCAGCTTTTTAAAGGTTTCTTTTTTCGCGGGGTAAACATCGCGTTGAAACTTTGCTACTCCGGAAATTACGTGGTCCATTGATCACTCCAAATAAAATATTGAAAACAATAAATACAAAATTTAATAGATGCTTATAGGATTATCTGATAGCTTAATAGAAGTACAGTGCAAGTCGTGATAGCAAATAGCTATCAATAGCTTGTCGAAATTCGCTATATAACGGGTTAAACTTATGTTTTTAAACGGAAAAACGCCTTCTCTCAATCAAATAAAGTACTTCGTAACCGTTGCAAAACAATTGAATTTTCGTCGGGCTGCACAAATTTTAGGCATTAGCCAGCCCACCCTCACCAGCCAAATCAGTACGCTGGAGACCACCTTAGGACTCACCCTGTTTGAACGTTCCCGCTCAGGCACCCTTCTTTCGGCCCAGGGACAATCTTTATTAGACTCCGCGGAAAATGTATTGAAGGCATCGCTACAATTTAGCGAGATGGCACAAGCGCTGTCAGATGGTGATACCACCACCTATCGCTTGGGGATCCCGCCCACATTAGGGCCTTACCTGCTTCCTCATATACTGCCCGATATTCATCGCCAACGTCCGGGCCTGAAATTTTATGTTCGCGAAGCGGCGCCTAAACAATTGCTTCAAGGTCTGCTGTCCGGTGAATTCGATATCACCCTATCCCCCATGTCTAACCGAGATTCACAAATCCAGGTACAGCCGCTTTTTTTAGAGCCCTTAAAGTTTGTACTCCCGGCTGACCATCCTATGTCGGGACGTCCTTTTATTGAGCCAGAGGAAATTAGGGGGCAGAAAATTCTGACGTTGGAAGATCGCCATCACTTTCATTACCAGGTACAAGAAATTTGTTCCCAGTTGGGCGCCAATATTGATAGAGATTACGAAGGTACAAGCTTAGATACCCTTCGTCAGATGGTGGTAATGGGAATGGGCATGGCATTTATGCCAGGATTGTATGTGCATTCAGAACTCCATAATCCTGAAGCACTCCACGTATGTGAGCTGGCGGATATGCCTGTGGTACGTCAACATATGTTAGCTTGGCGAAATACATCGCCAGCAAGGGCCACATTCAGAGAGTTGGCCAGTTTAATGCGCAGTGTCATCGGTGATCGCCTGACAAATGCCGTCTCGGTCACCGATGTAACGCCGTTGTAATGACAAAATAAGCCCTGCTAGTAACGAACAGGGCTTTGATTTTATGTGCCTGTTAGGCAGTTTGCGTTAGTTTCTGTCTTAACAATGCCGTGGCGCTAACCATATTGGATAAGGCGGGCAGTACTTCTGACCACTGGCGTGTTTTAAGTCCGCAATCCGGGTTTATCCAAAGTTTCTCCACCGGCAGAATATCAAGTAAGGTTTCAATAAGGTTGCTGATGGTTTCCTTTGCCGGACAAGCCGGAGAATGAATATCATAAACCCCAGGCCCAATAGCATTGGGATACGCCGTGCTTTTGAACGCATCCAGTAAGGTAAGATGAGAGCGAGCGGTTTCTATTGTCACCACGTCAGCATCCATGTTAGCAATGGCATCAATAATATCGCTAAATTCGCTGTAACACATATGCGTATGGATCTGGGTATCCCCTTTCACCGAGGATGTGGCAAGTTTAAAGGCGTTCACCGCCCATTGCAGGTACGCTCCTTTCTCTTCTTCTCTTAACGGTAAACCTTCTCTTAACGCGGCTTCATCCACCTGGACAATTTTGATGCCCGCTTTTTCCAAGGCGGTGATCTCATCTTTTAACCCTTCGGCAAGTTGGTACGCCACATCCGCTCTTGGAATATCATCACGCAC
Organism: Alteromonas sp. 14N.309.X.WAT.G.H12; assembly: GCF_036697315.1. NCBI lineage: Bacteria > Pseudomonadati > Pseudomonadota > Gammaproteobacteria > Alteromonadales > Alteromonadaceae > Alteromonas > Alteromonas sp. 14N.309.X.WAT.G.H12. The sequence goes on along the minus strand of NZ_JBAHZB010000038.1, from coordinate 3,535 downwards.
AAACGACCAGTTAATGATGGTAACAGGGCCCGTTAGCATGCCTTTGACCGGTTTTTCCGTAAGACTCTGTGCATACGCTATCCATTCCACCGTCATGGGGCCTGGGCGGGTAATATCGGCATGAATAATGGGCGGCTTAACACAACGAGAGCCATAGCTTTGTACCCAGCCGAAGCGACTAACAGCAATACCATCAAGGTGTTCGCCAAAATACTCCACCATGTCATTACGTTCAGCTTCGCCGTGCACCAGTACATCTAACCCAAGATCAACCTGCTGCTCTATACACAGACGGATCTGCGCCTCGATAAACGCTTTATACTGGCCTTCGCTGAGATCGCCACGGCGGTATTGTGCCCTCACCTGACGAATATCCTGTGTTTGCGGAAATGAGCCTATGGTCGTTGTAGGCAATAGAGGCAATTTAAGACTCGCTTGTTGTGCCGCATACCTTTTTTCAAACGGAAGACGACGTTTAAGTTGTGGATTATCATTATCTAACAAGGGATTTTGTGCCAGTGCCGTTCCCGCCAGTCCAGCAATCTCATCGGATTCGGCCAACGCCTCTGCCACCGCAGCTTCACCACGGTTTAAACCGTCTCGGAGTATTTCCAGTTCGTTAATTTTTTGCACCGCAAAGGACAGTTTATTGTTCAGTCCTGCCGGTAGGCGATCTTCACTTGTTACATCCACAGGCACATGAAGCAACGAACAGGTCGGTGCCAACCACAATCTGTTTTCAAGCTTTTCCTGCAAAGGTTGCAATTGTTTTAACACCTTGCGCAGATCCTGCTTCCAGATATTTCTACCGTTGATCACGCCCACAGACAATACCTGAGGTGCCTGAATATGATCTGCCAGATACTGGGCTTCTGTTTCACCTTTTATACCGTCTACGTGAATACCGTCAACGGGAAGTTCAGCCACAAGAGATAAGTTTTCATTTAACTTACCAAAGTAATTTGCCAGCAGAATTTTTACCGGCGTATCACTGAGTCGTTGATAGGCATAACGGAATGCCATACTCCACTCAGAGGAAATATTGGTGGCCAACACAGGCTCATCCAATTGCACCCACTCTATTCCGGCAGCGGCCAGGTTTGTTAGCAGTAAACTATATTGGGTTAATAAATCGGGCAGCTTATCCAATACTGGCGTATTGTCAGTGCTGCGACTTAAATAAAGGTAAGTCAGCGGCCCAACCAATACAGGCTTCACTTCATAGCCTTGGCTGCGGGCGATTTTGATCCGTTGCAGTAATCGTTCTGGATGCAAGGAGAACGCGGTATTTTTATCGAGTTCTGGCACGATATAGTGATAGTTAGTATCAAACCACTTCGTCATTTCACCGGCTGCATTTTCACAACATAAGTCTTGCCCTGCTTTGCCCCGGGCAAACAGAAAATACTTGTCCAGTTCGGAGACACCGTGATCTTTTATTCGCTGTGGCAAGTTACCAAACAAAAAACTGGTATCGAGCACATGATCATAAAAAGAAAAATCCCCCACCGGTACATAGTCCAACACCGCTTGTTGCTGAAGGTTGTTCAGCCACAATGCGTTGGATTGTTCGATAAAGCGAGTTTCATTAATCTCGCCTGTCCAAAATGACTCGAGTAAGTGCTTTAGTTCACGTTTTGCACCGATTCGAGGGAATCCTAAATTATGTATTTTAGCCATCTATCCGTCCATCTGTTGATTTAGGAGGCCAATGTAACCTAGGAAATTAATGAATAATAATGGTATATTTTCATAAATTGATGAATAAAATTAATAGTTATGCTTGAACGACATCATTTGAAAATCATTGCCGCAATACATGAACACGGCACCTTAACCGAAGCCGCAGAAAAGATGCATCTCACCCAATCGGCTCTGAGTCACAGTATGAAAAAACTCGAACAGTCAACGGGGACACCGCTATGGGAAAAAGATGGCCGACGCCTGCGACTTACCCATGCAGGCATGACTGTGCTGAACCTAGCCCAGCGGGTTTTACCGCAAATTGAGCATACCGAAGAGCAGCTGTATGAGATTGCCGATGGCAAACAAGGCGCACTGCGTATAGGCATGGAATGTCATCCTTGCTATCAATGGTTACTGCGGGTAGTTAGACCTTTTCTTGTGACTTATCCCGGGGTTGATGTGGATGTGAGACAAAAATTTACCTTCGGTGGGTTACAAGCCTTACATGGCTATGATATTGATTTATTGTTGACGCCGGATCCCCTGCATTTACCGTCTGTGGTGTACCAGGCCGTATTTGACTATGAGCAAGTACTGGTAATGAGTAAAAACCATCCTTTGGCCAAAAAGCCATGGGTATCTCCCGCAGATCTAGCCTCAGAGGTACTGTTTACTTATCCCGTTGAACCGTCAAGGCTGGATATATTTTCCCATTTTCTTACCCCGGCCGGTGGTGCTGTAAAACGACACAAATGCATTGAGACCACAGAAATACTGTTGCAAATGGTCAGTGCAGGCAGAGGTATTGGCGCCCTTCCTCAGTGGCTTATCGAAGAGCAAAGTGACGATCTAGAACTCACCACCGCCCGCCTCGGCGAACAGGGGCTGACAAAATCCTTGCATTTGGGCTATCGAAAAACAGATGCCAATGCGCCTTTCGTCAACGCGTTTATCAACATGGCGTTAAAACAGGGGAGCGCAGGTCCCCCCCTTAAAGTACGATGACAAAAAAGCAGGCTTTAGGCTTTGCGCCATTCAAGCAACAGATTGTTGGCCGGCATGGGATGGATATGGATGAGGGAGAGTTTGGGCGCCCATGCTTTGAGCTCGGCAATATCCCTGTATCCCCCATAACCATTTGCCACTAAATATTGATGAAAGTCTGCATTGCTTTGGCTGCTAAAAGTCCCCTCTTTTGTAAATGGGCCATACTGACAAAAGCATCCGCCACGGGGTAAGTCCTCAGACAGGGTTTGCATCATTTGTGCAATTTCTGCTTGTTGCATAATGTGGGCAGTATTTGCAGTAAACACACTGTCATAGTGAGCAAAAGGTAATGTCGATTGCCCTACCTTTAGGACGATGGGCGGATGCAGGTTTTCGCAAGGATATGCCTCAAACCGCCGGTGCAGACCTAAATGGTATTCCTCCTGATCACTGGTATGCCACTGTAGATGCGGTAAATTTGATGCAAAATGTACTGCATGCTGACCGGTGCCACTCCCTACCTCAAGCACCTTGCTACTTGAAGCGAAGGCCTGTTTAAGAATCGCCAGGATGGGGGCTTTATTGTTCTCGCAAGCCTGAGAGAATGGCAATGAGTTAGTCATCTAAATTAGGCGCCAACCATTTTTCTGCTTCTTCTAACGACCAACCTTTACGCTTGGCATAATCTTCCAACTGATCCCGTTGTATTTTTGCCACCGCAAAATACTTTGCTTGGGGATGAGAGAAATACCAACCGGATACCGCCGCACCTGGCCACATGGCATAGCTTTCAGTGAGCTTCATCGTGGTATTAGCCTCAGCATCCAATAAATCCCAGATCAACTGCTTCTCGGTATGTTCC
>NZ_JBAHZB010000037.1:15916-32743 GCF_036697315.1 Alteromonas sp. 14N.309.X.WAT.G.H12 | reverse complement strand
CTTTTACTGAGGTTAATATGTCCTTGCAACTGTAGACCTATAATATTTTGATCGATGTAAACTAATGGGATACTCATAAAACTCCGAGAAGACTAACGCCGAAAACTGAGGTCGGCAAAAGTGCACAGCGTTATGCCGGTCCACGCGATCGACCGCTGTGCCTTATTAAAAGTTACTGCCAAGTAGCGCCCAGTTTTTGGAAAAGTATGTTTCTATTCCTTTTCCCGGATTATACTTAGGATATAGCTTTTCGAACTCAATTCTAGCTGCCTCATACGATGTGTCTGGAATTACAGAAACTCCCTTTGCCAAGAATAGCAAGGCTAGTGAAGGGGCCCTTGACTCACCTTGATTGCAGTGAATTAATAGTTTCTTTCCTTGCCCCCAATGCTTATCTGAGAATTCTAAAAATGCTGTAAACAAAGGAGGCATAAACAACGGGACAGGAGGGTCGATAATATTGAGAAATAGGTCATTTTCTTTCTCAAGCACCAAATAGTTCGGGTGTGTATTTGCCAACTTTCCCCGATATCCCACAGCATGCTGATGACATGGGCTTTTGCAAGCATGTACTACAGCAAGATTACTATTGCCATTGGTGCATGACTGGTCGTTTGTGACGATTACTCTTTCATGTATTTCTAGCACACAGAACCTCCTTGTAACTTTTAACAGTTTATTACTGAAACTTCATAGTAGCACCCGTTTCCACTGAAAAACTATATTCTGTGGTTTTATAGGAAGGAGCCAACGTCTGCAATACGTACATATGCGACTGTCAGATTTGCTTGAGTCCTATTAATCGAATCAGATAGATCAAAGTTAAGACTTATTCATATGATGTCATAGGCCATCAGCCGTTGCACTACAATGATCAGGGACACTTACACCATTTTGTTCTGCTTTAAGATCGCTAGGATCTGACTGTCGCTATATCTCGATTTACTTATAGAAAACTCCTTCGTTTTAGTTTAACGGAAATTTCTACTTAGAACTGCTCCGATTTTCTGGGGGGATTACACTGAATTTACTGGCCTTTCTCTTGACCCTTTGTGTATGGCCAAACATAAATATACTCACCCACACTTATTAATTTGTCATCCAGCATTCGCGCAGAAAAAGCCATAGGAATACCACTAACAATTCCGTCGAGCTTAACAAGAAATATATATTTATGGCCATGCCAACGTCTGTGCTACGTCCAGAAGAAGAATTTATCTCCGCCCTACTTACTCCCAGAGATGCTGACAGCTTTCTTGCGGATTAGTTATACGCATCGCCCTCAGTCCTAGGGCTGAGGACGTGATAATCTAAAAGCTATTTCCAAAACCGCTTAAAATTTTAAGAACCGTTTGATATTCAAGCCGACTCTTTGAAGTAGGATAATTCCTCAAATTCAAAAACCCAGTCAGGCACATCGTCATTGGGCTCTAAAATAGAGTCTGTCAGCAACCCATTGTAATAATTAAGAATTGCTCTTTCTGGGTCGTTTTTCAAATCATCAGAAAGTCTGTTATACGTGCTCTGCGCAACTTCAGTTTGAATGTGATGCAATACATCATTTAAACACGTCGCATTATACTTTTTACCAAATGGATCGGCCTCCAAAACTAGCTCAAAATCTTCGAGAATTTGGAAGTCTTCTGACTGTTCAATACCCCTCAACGATTCTTGAAGAGATTCGATCCATGATTCAGCCTCAGCGCTGTATTGTCGATTCATGGATTAATGCTCGATAAAAAACGATCTCATCTGTGTCCAAGTCAGAGTTAGCGGCAAGTTCCTTGTCTTCGGTCATTTCTTTGGCCATCTTTATGAGTTCTTCTATAACTTGAGCTGTTTCAATGGCGCAGTTGTGATATTTGCGCAGTGTTTCTTGTATGCGATCTGAGTACTTCTGTTCGGAAACTACATCGGTCTTCATACGCGCTTTAACTTCGTCTCGTAGAAGGCCTTCTTACAAATCGACGGCTAAATTCTTTTCTTTAAGGTTGGCGACGTCTTCCGTAAATTCTGGGGATAATAAGCCAATATTGGCTTTGTCTAAACCAACTAAGTTAAATATATCGTCGACACCATCTGCAATAATTGCGTTGTCTATTATTTGCTTAATCGCTGAATTCTTTTCTTCGTCAGTTCGACGCTTATCGACGGTGGTAAATTCACTAATCGCGTTCTTCACCACACCCAGAAAGACTATTTCCTTCTTGTATGGTTCTACCTCATCCATAGTGCCGCAAAGTGTGTAGACTTTGCTGATCGCCGCCATTACGTCGAGATAACGCTTCTTGCCATCCAGTTCACCGTTTTGGCCTTTTAAACCTAAAATATGATTCATTGCGCCGGGTAAAGCTGCAATGCATCGTGTTCGTAGCCGCTGTAGTCGAAACCGGAACCATTAGAGCTCGGTGAAGAGAACATGCTTCTAACCACATCTATTTTTTCCAGCAAAATAGCGTAAACTTCGTGAGTATAGTGCGTTGGCTTACCTTTACCATTTAAACCAGTATAGGTTTTTAGGGCTTGTTTCAATTCATTAGCAATACCGATGTAGTCCGCTACCATACCACCGGGTTTATCTTTAAACACTCGGTTAACCCGCGCAATCGCTTGCATGAGGTTATGTCCTTTCATCGTCTTATCAATACATGGTGTGACAATTTGGCGCATCAAACCCCGTTAGCCACATGTTACGCACAATCACCACTATGGTTGTCACTGGTTCGGGTAGCACATTGCTCACGGCTAACATCAATAGCATAGAACAAGGTCTTCACCGATATCTGAGCGACAAATGCAAGCAAGATCAGAAAGTTGCCGCTTAGTCTTCCCTACAAAATAATTTGTGATAGGATGACACCTAATAAATTTAGTTAGGTTGTGTGATTCAAATTATTTTCTTGCTGTGAGCAACCACACAAAGTGGAGTTTGTTTCTAGAGAGTGCCATATGAATACATCAAAGGAGCTTTTATCAAAGCTCACTATTTTAGAAGTGCTGATCCAAATTGTTAGCAATGAAAATGCAACCAAAACAGAGAAGTATCATGCATATTCGGGTGTATTCGCTTTGCTGCGGGAAATTGACGAAACAACTAATGCTCCTTGTTTTAGCGAGCATAGTCGAGATCTCAAAAGTGCTTTATTAAAGAAGCTTGGACTAGGGACAGATAGCCAAGGCTTGCATGATCCGGCAGCTTATCACAGAAAGCTCAAGTCTCCACAATGCTTAGTTGTTGAATATATGAAGGTTGCATGAAGCTGAATAAACATGATCTGTCTGGAAGCAAGCCTAGAACGCTTTTAGAAGAACTACCTCAAGCTAGCCGTGATCGTATTGCGCATATCGACTTTACCCTGTTATTCAAGGGAGAAGCGGTACGCGCTGATTTGGTTGAGCGTTTCAGTATAGCGCCAACACAAGCAACGAAAGACTTCACAATGTACCGAGAGCTTGCACCAGGCAATATTGAATATGACCAAAAGCTCAAATTGCATAAGCGCGGTGAAGCTTTTGAGCCCTTGTTCGACTATGACGTTGTGAGAACACTGGCGACGATTAGCCAAGGATACGGAGATGGCTTCACTGGAAAGGTAAAACCACCTCTTGCGTGTGAAGCGCCTTATCACCTTAACAAACCGAATCTATCGATAGTGGCGAAAGTCACCGAGGCCATCCACAAAGGCAAAGCCTTGAGTATCACCTATGTGTCGTTATCGAGTGGTGAAACAGCGCGTGAAATTGTACCGCATACGCTGGTGGACAATGGCCTGCGTTGGCACGTTCGTGGTTTTGACCGCAAGCATAGTGAATTTCGTGACTTTGTCCTGACCCGAATTAAAGCAGCGGTTGTGCTTGAAGACTCTACGTTATCTGAGGCTGAACTTGAAGCACAAGACCGACAATGGAACAGATTTGTTGAGTTAGAGTTAGTGCCACACCCACGCATAGAGCACAGCGAAGCGATTGAACTGGATTATGGCATGACGGGTGGCGTTCTAAAGGTTGAGATTAGGGCTGCAACCGCTGGGTATTTGCTACGCCAATGGCATGTGGATTGCTCCAAAGCACACAGCCTTCGAGGCACTGAATACCAACTTTGGTTAAAGAATACTCCGACACTCTACGGGGTCGGAAATTTGAATTTAGCTCCAGGGTTTAACGAATGATGTTCGACGACAGTGAACATTGCGTAACCCATAAACGAATTATGACGAATTAAAATCAGGAATTAACAGATGACAAGTTTACAACAACGTGCCGAACTTCAACGCCAAATATGGGCGATTGCCAACGATGTAAGAGGCTCAGTGGATGGCTGGGATTTTAAGCAATATGTACTGGGTACGCTGTTTTACCGTTTTATCAGTGAGAACTTTGAACTTTACATCACAGGCGGTGATGAGAGCGTTAATTATGCTGCCATGTCTGACGATGACGAAAACATCAAGTTTGCCAAAGAAGATGCCATTAAAACCAAGGGCTATTTTCTTTTCCCTAGCCAGTTGTTTAGCAATGTGGCGGCCAATGCACATAAGAACGAAAATTTAAATACGGATTTGGCAGCAATTTTTGCTGCAATCGAAAACTCAGCCAATGGCTATGATTCAGAAAAAGACATCAAAGGCTTGTTTGCAGATTTTGATACCACCAGTAATCGTCTGGGTAATACGGTAGAGGCAAAAAACAAACGCCTTGCTGCTGTGTTAAAAGGCGTGGCAGGTTTAACCTTCGGTAACTTCGAAGACAATCAAATTGATTTATTCGGTGATGCCTACGAGTTCCTGATTTCAAACTATGCCGCCAATGCGGGTAAATCCGGTGGTGAATTTTTCACCCCTCAGCACGTATCAAAATTGATCGCGCAGCTCGCCATGCACGGCCAAACCAGTGTCAATAAAATCTATGACCCTGCGGCGGGCTCCGGCTCGTTGCTGTTACAAGCTAAAAAGCACTTCGATGCGCATATCATTGAAGATGGTTTTTTTGGTCAAGAGCTCAACCACACCACCTACAACTTGGCGCGTATGAACATGTTTTTGCACAACATTAACTACGACAAGTTTAATATTCAGTTGGGCGATACCTTAACCGAACCGCACTTTTTAGATGACAAACCGTTTGATGCGATTGTCTCTAACCCGCCTTATTCAGTGAAATGGATTGGTAGCGACGACCCAACCTTAATTAACGATGACCGTTTCGCGCCCGCAGGTGTGCTTGCACCGAAATCAAAAGCCGACTTTGCCTTTGTGCTCCATGCCCTAAGTTACCTATCAAGCAAAGGCCGCGCTGCCATTGTTTGTTTCCCCGGTATTTTTTACCGTGGTGGTGCTGAGCAAAAAATTCGCCAATACCTAGTAGATAACAACTACGTTGAAACTGTGATTTCACTGGCACCTAACCTGTTCTTTGGCACCACCATTGCGGTGAATATCTTGGTGCTGTCTAAACACAAAACCGACACTACCACCCAGTTTATAGATGCCAGTGGCGAGGCTTACTTTAAAAAGGAAACCAATACCAACGTTATCACCAATCAGCACATCGAAGACATCATGAAAGTGTTTGCCAGCAAAGAGGACGTGGATCACTTTGCCAAATCCGTTGATTTAGATGTCATCGCAGGCAACAGCTACAACCTTTCGGTAAGCAGTTATGTGGAGGCCAAAGATACTCGCGAAGTAATAGATATTACAGAGCTTAATGCCGAACTTAAAACCACCGTTGCTAAAATTGATGCGCTTCGCAGTGATATTGATGCCATTATTTTGGAAATAGAAGGGGCGGAAATTGAAGGTGAGGAGCTTGAAGCATGAGTCATTTGAACTATTTAGAGAAGCTATTAGAAGGCGTGGGTACTGAATGGCAAGCTTTAGGTGATTTAGTAACATTACGCCGAGGGAGAGTTATGTCAAAAGGGTTCCTGTCTGAAAATACAGGAATATTCCCTGTTTATAGCTCTCAAACAGCAAATGATGGAATGATTGGCTCAATCGATACTTACGATTTTGATGGTGAATATATTAGTTGGACCACCGATGGCGCTAATGCGGGCACTATATTTTATCGTAAAGGGAAATTTTCAATTACAAATGTTTGTGGTCTCATGAAGATCATAGATGAAAACCTTTTAAACTATAAGTACTTGTATTATTGGTTGACAACTGAAGCTAAAAAGTACGTTTACTCAGGTATGGGTAATCCGAAGCTAATGAGTCATCAGGTTGAAAAAATTTCAGTCCCCATCCCATGCCCAGATAACCCAGAAAAATCGCTGGCAATACAAGCTGAAATTGTGCGTATTCTGGACTCATTTACCGCCATGACCGCCGAGCTGACCGCCGAGCTTAACCTACGCAAAAAACAATACAACTACTACCGCGACCAGTTGCTAAGTTTTGAAGAGGGTGAGGTTGAGTGGAAGACGTTGGGTGAGATCGGAACTTGGTACGGTGGCGGCACTCCATCTAAAAACAACAGCGAATTTTGGGAAAATGGAACTATTCCATGGGTATCGCCCAAAGATATGGGCAATCCCATAGTTGACTCTTCAGAGGACTACATAACTGAGGATGCTATTAAAAATTCTTCGACAAAGCTAGTGCCTCCAAACTCCATTGCACTGGTTGTTCGCTCAAGTATTTTGGATAAAAAACTACCAAGTGCTCTAATTCCCGTGCCAGTTACTCTCAATCAGGATATGAAAGCCGTAATACCTCATAACTCGATTCTATCTAGTTACATCGCCCATATGATTAGCTCACGAGGCAACGATATTCTTCGCACAGCTAAGAAAACTGGTGGATCAGTGGCATCTATTGATAGTAAGAAGCTATTTTCTTTCCTGATTCCAATTCCTAATCTTGATGAACAGCAGCGTATCGTATCAATTCTTGATAAATTCGATACATTAGCTAATTCCATCCAAGAAGGCCTCCCCCGCGAAATCGAGTTACGCCAAAAGCAATACGAGTATTATCGTGATCTGTTGTTGAGCTTCCCCGCCAGTCCAGCAGGCGAGCCTAAATCTCATTCAGATGAGGCCGCTTAATGAGTAAAACGCTAACGGAAATAGCAGAGTTGTTGCAAGCGTCCGACAAAAAGGTGCAGTTGATCTATGCCTTTAACGGCACAGGTAAAACACGTTTGTCTCGTGAGTTTAGGAAGCTAATCGATCCTAAGAGCGAAGCTGAGGCGGAAGATCCTGCAGATTTTTCAAATTCAAAAGTTTTATATTACAACGCATTCACTGAAGATTTGTTCTATTGGGATAACGATTTAGATGAGGATAAAGAACGTCAGCTCAATATTCAGCCCAATTCATTTACGAATAGGCTGTTAAACTTTCTTCAAAGTCAAGGTTTGGATGGTCAGATTGTCCATCGGTTTCAACAGTATTCAAACCCAAACATTACGCCGTATTTTAATGACGATTTTTCTAAAGTATCGTTTTCGTTAGAAAGAGGTGGGGACGATAGCTTAAGTAAGATAAAAATTTCTAAAGGAGAAGAAAGTTGTTTTATTTGGAGTGTTTTTTATGCTCTTTTAGAGCAGGTAATACTTATCCGAAATGTGGTTGAAGAAGGTGAGCGAGAGACAAATCAGTTTAATGAAATTCAATATGTCTATATTGATGACCCCGTGAGCTCTTTAGATGAAAATCATTTAATGCAGCTTGCTGTTGATTTAGCTTCTTTAATAAAGAAGAGTCCGCTTTCGATTAAGTTTATTATTTCAACACATGACACGACGTTTTATAACTTTCTTTATAATGAACTGAATTCAAAAGAATGTTCTTTGTTAGAGAAACTAGAAGATCAAAGTTATTCATTAGTTAAAAAGAATGGTGATTCAAATACGAGCTTTTTCTATCATTTAGAGCTTAAAAGGCAGCTTGAACAGGCAATTGAGAATGGAAATATTGATAGGCAACATTTTATATTCATCCGTAACCTTTACGAAAAAACAGCTAGTTTTTTAGGCTACCCAAAGTGGTCAATGTTATTACCTGGAACAAATGAAAAAAACAGAACGGCATACTTAAACAGAATTATCCAATTTTCTAGTCATAATACGCTGGCAAACATGCAACCTTCTCAACTAAGACCTGAAGAAAAGCGGATGGTTAAACTTCTTTTGGATAATTTAGTTGATAATTACAGTTACTGGAAGCAGGAGGTAGAAAATGCCTAACCTCAGCCTACAAGACCAAACCTCTGAATTTTTACTTTATACCGCGCCCAATGGTGACGTTAAAGTAGAAGTGCTACTCAGCGGCGAAACCATTTGGCTAACTCAAAAACGCATTGCTGAATTATTTGGTGTGGGTGTGCCGGCTATTTCTAAACATCTAGATAATATTTACGATTCTGGCGAACTGCAACGGGAAGCAACTCTTTCCATTTTGGAAACAGTTCAACAAGAAGGTAAACGTGAAGTTAAACGCAAACTAGAGTACTACAATCTGGATGCGGTGATTTCCGTGGGATATCGGGTTAACTCAGCGCAAGCCACACAATTTCGTATTTGGGCAACACAGCTGATTAAAGACTACATCATCAAAGGTTTTGCCATGGATGATGAGCGCCTTAAAAACGGACGCTTTTTCGGTAAAGATTATTTTAAAGAGTTGCTGGAGCGCGTTCGCTCCATTCGCGCCAGTGAGCGACGTATTTATCAGAAAATTACTGATATTTTTGCTGAATGCAGCCTTGATTACGACCCTAAATCAGAAACCACCCGTTTGTTTTATGCTCACGTACAAGACAAGTTTCACTTTGCTATTACCGGCCATACATCCTCTGAAATTATTGCCCTTAAAGCTGATGCTAATAAGCCACTCATGGGCATGAGCACGTATAAAAATGCACCAGAGGGCCGAGTGCTTAAATCAGACACCACAGTGGCTAAAAATTACCTGAGTGAAGACGAAATCAAAAAACTAGAGCGCACTATCTCGGCATTTTTTGATTATATTGAAGGCATTATCGAACGCCGAAATACTTTTACTATGGAAGCCTTCGCAGAAAGCGTGAATAAATTTTTGGCGTTTAATGAATACCAAATATTAGAAGGCTATGGCAGTGTTTCGCGCAAGGCGGCTGAACAAAAAGCCCATGCTGAATACGAGCAATTTAATCAACAACAAAAAATAGAATCAGACTTTGACCGCGAAGTTAAAAAGCTGCTTGGTAAAGATAGCAAGAAAAAGGATGTAGATTAGTGACGACGTATAAAACAGTTGCAGAATCCAATAACTTTATTGTTTTAGATAAATACACTAAAGAATGGCAAGTTAATGAAAACTATCAAAGCGAAGCTGATTTAGAACGTGAGCTTATTGAAGATCTAAGCAACCAAGGCTATGAATACCTACCCGCCTTAACCACGCCAGATGCCATGATGGCGAATGTGCGCAAGCAGCTACAAGCCCTGAATAAAGTTGAGTTTACCGATGCCGAGTGGGCTCGATTTTGCGAGCAATACTTGAACTCACCAAGCGACAATATTCTCGACAAAACCCGCAAGGTGCACAGTGACTATATCTTCGATTTTATCTTTGATGATGGCCATATAGAAAACATCTACCTGTTCGACAAGAAGACCATTGCTCGCAACAAAGTGCAGGTCATTAAGCAGTTTGAGCAAACGGGAAGCCATGCCAACCGTTACGATGTGACGATTTTGGTCAATGGTTTGCCTTTGGTGCAAATTGAACTGAAAAAGCGTGGTGTGGCGATCCGTGAGGCGTTTAATCAAATACATCGCTACAGCAAAGAAAGCTTTAATGCAGAGAACTCCTTGTACAAGTTCTTGCAGCTGTTTGTGATCTCTAATGGCACCGACACGCGCTATTTTGCCAATACAACGAAGCGAGACAAAAACAGCTTCGACTTCACGATGAATTGGGCCAAGTCAGACAATACGCTAATTAAAGATTTGAAAGACTTTACCGCCACTTTTTTCCAGAAAGAGACATTGCTTGAAGTGATCTTGCGTTACTCGGTGTTTGATGTCAGCAATACTTTGCTTGTGATGCGTCCCTACCAGATTGCCGCTACAGAGCGCATTTTATGGAAGATAAAGGGTGCGTTTAACGCAAAGAACTGGAGCAACACCGAGAGCGGCGGGTATATTTGGCACACCACTGGTTCAGGTAAAACTCTCACTAGCTTTAAAGCGGCACGTTTGGCCACCGATTTAGACTTTATAGAGAAAGTCTTTTTTGTGGTGGACAGAAAAGACCTCGACTATCAGACCATGAGAGAATATCAGCGGTTCTCGCCTGATAGTGTGAACGGTTCAGACAGTACCGCAGGGCTTAAGAGTAACCTGGATAAAGACGATAACAAGATTGTCGTTACCACTATCCAAAAGCTCAACAACTTAATCAAAAGCGAAAGCGATTTAGCTATCTACAACAAGCAAGTGGTGTTTATTTTTGATGAGTGTCATCGAAGCCAGTTCGGTGAAGCGCAGAAAAACCTGCAGAAGAAATTCAAAAAGTACTACCAGTTTGGCTTTACCGGTACGCCAATTTTCCCTGAAAACGCCTTGGGTGCTGAAACCACGGGCAGCGTGTTTGGCCAGCAGTTGCACACCTATGTGATCACCGATGCCATTCGTGATGAAAAAGTACTCAAGTTCAAAGTGGACTATAACGATGTTCGTCCGCAATTTAAGAGCATTGAGACTGAGCAGGATGAAAAGAAGCTCAGTGCCGCAGAGAACAAGAAAGCGTTCTTACACCCGATGCGCATTCGTGAAATATCCCTGTATATTCTGAGCCATTTTAACCAGAAAACCCATCGCGCTTATTCCGGTGCGAAAGGGTTTAACGCCATGTTTGCGGTCAGTAGTGTTGATGCGGCGAAAGCGTACTATGAAACCTTCAAGACATTGCAGGCCGAGGCTGAGAATGGACCCACAAGTAAGCCTCTGCGCATTGCGACTATCTTCTCATTTGCAGCCAATGAAGAGCAGGACGCCATTGGTGATATTTTAGATGAGAGCTTTGAAGTCAATGCGATGAACAGCAGTGCAAAAGAGTTTTTGAGCGCCGCGATAAACGATTACAACGCCCTATTTAAATCTAACTATGGCGTGGACAGTAATGGCTTTCAGAATTACTACCGCGACCTTGCCCAGCGAGTTAAGAACCAAGAAATAGACTTGCTTATAGTGGTTGGTATGTTTTTAACGGGCTTTGATGCGCCCACGCTTAATACCTTGTTTGTTGATAAGAATTTGCGTTATCACGGCTTGATGCAGGCGTTTTCTCGAACTAACCGCATTTATGATGCGACGAAAACCTTTGGCAATATTGTTACCTTCAGGGACTTAGAGCAGGCAACCATTGATGCCATCACCTTGTTTGGTGACAAAAACACCAAAAACGTGGTGTTGGAGAAGAGCTACAAAGAATATATGGAAGGCTTTAACGATATTGCTACTGGCCAAGCGCGTCGAGGTTTTGTTGATATCGTAAAAGAGCTGCAAGAACGCTTTCCAAACCCAGAAAATATTGAAAAAGAACAAGATAAAAAGGAATTTGCCAAGCTGTTTGGTGAATACCTAAAAGCAGAAAATATTTTACAAAACTACGATGAGTTTGCTGGATTAAAAGCACTGCAAAGCTTAGATACCAGTGATGAACAAGCTGTTGAAGAGTTCAAATCAAAGTACTATCTGGACGATGCTGACATCGAGGCAATGCAAACCATCGATATGCCAAGCGATCGTGCTATTCAAGATTATCGCTCTACCTACAACGATACCCGTGACTGGTTACGCCGCGATAAAGAAGGTCAGAATAAAGATAAGTCAACGGTAGACTGGGACGATGTGGTCTTTGAAATTGATTTGCTTAAATCCCAAGAAATAAACCTCGATTACATTCTTGAACTGATTTTTGATCACAATAAGAAGAACAAGAGTAAAGAGGGTTTGATTGAAGAAGTTCGCCGTATGATCCGCGGTAGCCTTGGCAATAGAGCGAAAGAGAGCTTAGTGGTTGATTTTATTAACCAGACAAACCTAGATGAGATCAATGATAAAGCTAGCATTATCGACGCTTTCTTCAAGTTCGCCCAGGCGGAGCAGAAGCGCGAAGCCGATGCCATTATTGCCTCTGAAAAGCTCAATATCGATGCTGCCAAACGCTATATTGCGTCATCTCTCAAACGTGAGTACGCCTCTGAAAATGGCACGGCGCTGAATGAGGCGCTGCCCAAACTTAGCCCATTGAACCCACAGTACCGAACCCAGAAGCAAACGGTTTTTCAGAAAATTGCTGCATTTGTTGAAAAATTCAAAGGTGTGGGTGGGCAGATATAGAAGGCGTTTTAGGGAAGATAATAATGGAGGACGCGGTTTGCTAAAAGCTATATCAGACTTGTTGCACCATTCACCAGGCCTGAAAGGACGTCAAATTGCCAAGGAGCTGGGGCTGGATAAGTCTCAAGTGAACTCGTTTCTTCACAAAAACCAGGATACGTTTGTGAAAAACTCAAGTCATGAATGGTGCCTGATACGGGCTCAGCATGTGGAAATTGATTTCGCTACAGGTTGGATTAATGATAAAGCCTTTGAGAGTGCTATCGGTAAGCTTGCG
The DNA here is from genome assembly GCF_036697315.1 of Alteromonas sp. 14N.309.X.WAT.G.H12. Taxonomy (NCBI): domain Bacteria; kingdom Pseudomonadati; phylum Pseudomonadota; class Gammaproteobacteria; order Alteromonadales; family Alteromonadaceae; genus Alteromonas; species Alteromonas sp. 14N.309.X.WAT.G.H12. The sequence continues at coordinate 20,127 of NZ_JBAHZB010000037.1, read as the reverse complement.
TATCAAAAAGATGCAACAAAGGTAACATTTAGATTCGGCATCGATTGTAAGTTTTTGCTGATAGCATTAGCCCGTTTTCTTGCTCTCACGAATCAGCTCACTGCTATTAGGAAGGATGTGGTGATAGATACTACAGCATGTCCTAATACACACAGTTTTTTTAGCAGAAATGGCTTCTTTGATTATCTTAATCAAAGTGTAACTTGTTTCCCTGAGAGGCCCGCGATGTCAGCTGCTAAAACTTATCGGGATAATAGCGATACCTTGGTCGAACTAGGAGAAATTGCACAGCCAACCCAAAACAAAGAGCTTGTAATTCGTTTGGGCGACAGATTTGTAGAGCATTCTTCAGCCAGCTATTTCTTAGCGGCTAAGACTGTTTTTTCAGAGCTTGTAGGTAACGTTACTGATCACAGTGAATCCAAAATACCTGGACTAGCAGGTCTGCAAGTGTATCGACCGTATAATAAACCAAAGCATATTCAAACGGTCATATCCGACTCTGGTTTAGGTATTGCCGCTACCTTGAGAACAACGTTACAAAGTGAACATCCGAAGTTATACGCACAGTTTTCAGCGGAAACTGTTGAGAATGATATTGCGCTCGTTCAAGAAGCATTTACATCTGGTGAGGTTAGTCGCTTTGGTAAAGGCCGTGGGCTAGGCTTTAAGAGTAGTCGAGAGCATGCTAGCAAAGAGAAAGTTATCATTGTTATTAGGCAGCGAACTTTCTCATTGGCTTTGGAATACTCGAAGGGTCAACTCATAAATATTTCTGAAGATCGGGGGTTGGTTCCTATCACAGGAACCCATATCTGTTTTGACTTCTATGTTGACAACTTCTGATAAATAGTGTCAACTTAAGCAGATGAAACAGTTAACTCATAAAATTCTTCTTTCAGAAGTCGTAGGTTCTGACCATGCCTTTGGTAACGATGAAGGTAGTGAAGCCTATGTGAAGATTAAAAAGATCGTTGATGGTCACCCATCATGCGATATTTTTGCTATTAGCTTGGAAGGGATTCGATTCACTGATGCTTCATTTCCTCGTGAAAGTGTAATCTCGTTGGCTAAAGCATTGAAAGGAGAAAAAGGGTTTTACCTTTCTAATGTACCGAGTCGTGACCTACTGGACAATTGGTCTTATGGCGCTACAGCCAAAGATCAGCCTCTTCTAGTCAAGAGCGATAGCGGTTACGAAGTGCTCGGTGTGAAACTTAGTGCGACTGTCAAAGAGCTTCTAGATTTTGTTATTGCAAAAAAGACAGTGACTTCGTCACATGTATCTAAGCACTTTGACATTTCAGCACAGAATGCCAGTGGTCGATTGAAGAAGCTTCATGCTACCGGTCTTGTGTTAGGTCAAAAAGAAGTGGCAGAGTCAGGTGGACTGGAATTTGTCTACCGATCAATTGTGTAGTTTTTTTTGATTTTCTGGTTAATCTGCTTGCGTTAATCAGAATTGAAGTTTATTATTTGATCAGATCCTTTGGATCTTTTTTATTGATATCTGATAAATGTGATTAAGTTAAGCAGAACAGGAGGCTTTATGGCTACAAATCCCCCATCAGGTGACGGACACAGAAACGGTGCCGTTAAAGGTAGATCTCAGACTCAGACGCCAAGCGGACATTGGGTAAAGCGAGATGCTGATACTGGTCGATTCATGGATGTAAAGACATCCGACAAAACACCTTTTAAAGGTGTCAGGAAGGAGAAATAGTTTGGCTAATGGTAAAACCCATTTGGTCGTCGGGGCTGTGGTTGGTTTAACCGTTGCCCTGGCGGACAACAAAAAACAAGCTGTCAGTCACCATCCTGTAACTGCCATTACGGTTGGCTCTCTATTTGGCAAGCTTCCAGATATTTTGGAACCCTCTTTGGGTAACCCTCACCATCGCCAGTTTTGCCACAGTCTATTGGTGTTAACTGCACTAGGTGTTGGTCTCAAACATTTGTATGAGTGGCAACCAGAAGAGGAAATTGATAAGTGCCTTCGCGGGCTGGGACTAATTGCCGGATGTGCTTATGTCAGCCATTTGCTCTGTGATGCGACAACACCGCGTTCACTTCCTTTAATTGGCAAACTATAGGAGTTTTGAATGGTCGCTAAAGTCACAAGACCCATAGACCGTAAAGTTGAACGAGAACTTTGGGCTCGTGCCGCTGCTCGTTGTCAGTTTAGCGGGTGTAATAAATTGCTATACAAATCAGCGGTGACTCAGGAGTCGGTCAATGCCTCTCAAAATGCTCATATTTACGCATTTTCTGAGAATGGGCCTCGTGGTTGGGGACCCTTTAAAACTAAGCCAACCAGTTTGAATGACGTCAGCAACCTCATGTTGTTGTGCTATGACTGTCACAAAAAAATTGACCAGAATGGCAGCGAAGATAGGTATCCAGCCGACCTCTTGATTAGTTGGAAAATACAGCATGAGCAACGTATAGAAATCCTCACAGGCATTGCTCCTGATCGCAAATCAAATGTTGTTTTATATGGTGCCAATATTGGAACTGAAAGATCACCGATTAATTATCACGGTTGTATTGAGGCAATGTTTCCGAATTGGTATCCGGCAACTGAAAAGCCAGTGACCTTATCCATGGTATCAGAGCTGAAAGATCACTCTGAACAATATTGGCAAGCAGAGTCGCAACACCTAACGAAACGTTTTCAAAGTAAAATTTCATCGATCATCGAAGAGGATTCTTGTAAGCATTTTTCATTGTTCGCGTTAGCTCCTCAACCATTGTTAATAAAACTTGGCGCTTTGCTCACCGACAAAATTGATGTCGAGACTTATCAGCTACATCGAGAGCCTAAAGGCTGGTTTTGGCAAGACTGTTCAGATGATTTTGAGTACATCATCAACAGACCTCAAAATATGGAGGGAAAGCCAGCCCTGGTACTTTCTTTGAGTGACCATGTGTCGCATGAGCGAATTACTCGGGTTATAGGGCCAGATACATCGATTTGGGAAGTGACTATCAAGCACCCTCATAATGATTTCATGCAGTCAAAGCAGCAGCTCTCCTTGTTCAGAAAGTGCATAAGAAAACTGATTGTTGAAATCAAGAATACACACGGCGATGCGACGCCACTGCAAATTTTTCCTGTGATGCCAGTATCGTGTGCCGTCGAATTAGGGCGAGCCAGAATGCCTAAGGCTGATATGCCATGGCTTATTTATGACCACGACATAAAAACACAACAATTTGTAAAGGCAGTCGAGCTTCGAGGAGATCTCCATGAGTAAGACTAAAAGTAACGATGTTCTAAACACAATTCTGGAAAAAATTGAGCTACCAGACAGTGCTTATGAAAAGGCTGAAAAACGCTATAAGGATCTAGGTGATTGGTTACATCGCCCTGAGTCGACATGCGTGAATTTTGATCCCCACGTGTTTTCTCAAGGTTCCTTTCGTCTAGGTACAGCGATTAGGCCCGATTCAGAAGAACAGTATGACCTAGACATGGGGTGCAATCTTCGGCGTGGCCTGGATAAAACGTCTATCACTCAAAAGCAACTAAAGCACCTAGTCGGTCATGAATTAGAGCTTTATCGAAACGCCAGAGGCATTAAGGAGGAGCTAGCCGAGAAGAAACGTTGTTGGCGCTTAGAGTATGCCGATGGGCTTAGCTTTCACATGGACATAGTTCCGTGTGTGCCAGAGAGTGATACAGGAAGAGGCCTTTTGAAAAAGCGGATGGTCGAAAACTCTAAGTTTGATGAAAATTTGGCTCAAAACGTGTCTCAGCTTGCAGTTTCGATTACCGACAACACAGATTTCACTTATGCAGTTGTGAATGAAAACTGGCGTATCAGCAATCCTGAAGGATATGCTCGATGGTTTGAAACGCGCATGAAGACGGCACAGTTAGTAATAAACGAACGTGAAATGCGATTTAAAGCCAGTATAGATAGTCTGCCATATTATCAATGGAAGACACCCTTACAGCAGGTTATCCAATTATTGAAGCGTCATCGTGACACTATGTTTAAAAACAATGAGGATAGTAAGCCAATATCGGTAATCATCACTACATTGGCGGCTAAATCATATAAAGGTGAAAGTGATTTGGCTTCAGCGTTGAATACGGTGCTCTCCGAGATGGATGACCATATTTCTGCACAAGCGCCAATGATTCCGAACCCAGTCAACCCAGCCGAAGATTTTGCTGACAAGTGGTATGACGAAAAATCTGCTCA
>NZ_JBAHZB010000037.1:2211-15906 GCF_036697315.1 Alteromonas sp. 14N.309.X.WAT.G.H12 | reverse complement strand
GCTCAATACCGATTACAAGAAAACTTTTATAAATGGCTGTATCAAGCTAGAGCTGATTTTAGTGCTCTTTGCTCGAGTGATGATACGCAACGAATAGTAAATGCGGCGCAAAATGGTTTGGATCTGAAGCTTGATTCAAGTTCAGTAGCACGTCTATTGGGTATTCCTGCGGTGACAGCAAAACAAACTTTCGCAATTCAATCATCTGATCCAAAGCCATGGTTTAAGCAATAGATGAAGCACTGGAAGGCTGTAGGCCTAGAGGCTTTTCTATCGGCCTATCCGAACATTAGATTAGTAGATGTCCATGCAGATAAGATTGAGTTGCAGGGAGAGTATCAGTTAAAAGCACAGCTAGCTGGAAGTCGGTTTATTGAACGAACATTTTCTCTAAGGATTTTATGCCCAAGTGATTATCCTAGGGCTTTACCTGTGGTGTTTGATACAGCTGGTTACTTTCCTCGTAATCAGGACTTCCATACTTACTCTGATGGATCATTTTGTCTCGGCTCAGACCTGAAAATTAAGTCAATTTTAAAAATCGACTCGTCATTGACAACCTTTTTCGAAAAGATTGTTGTCAGGTTTCTTTATTCGGTGTCCCATAGGGTTGAATTTGGCAACTTTCCTTATGGCGAACTGGACCATGGTGAGAAAGGCCTGATTGATGATTATTCTCAGTTGTTCAATGTCAATGGTAAAGCATCAGTTCTACGGGCACTGAAAGCGTTAGGTTTGCGCAAGCGTGAGGCAAATAAATTACCTTGTCCATGTGGTTGTGGTGATCGTCTTGGCTCGTGTGACTATCGGTTTGTCCTGAACGGGTTTCGTCAAGTTGAGCGTCGCCGATGGTTTCGCGATCACCTACAAGATACTTTTACACCGATTGAAAAAACCAAAAGGAGAGTTGGGAAAAAAACTAAAAGGCCAAGTAGAAATACGCCTTAGCTTAATAAGCTCCTTCAGTATTTTATGCCATATGTGTTAATACATATCGGATTTTAGAGTCTAATTAACCGGCAACACCAGATTGAACCTTCACTCTATCATGTCGGAGGTTCACTATGTTCAAAAACCTATTTTTTCAAACAAAAGCATTACCAGAGCTGTCATCTCAACTCGATGCAGAAATCCCACGCTACTCGCCATTCCTGAAGGGGTTGCCAGCTGCGTCACCTGAAGATTTGCAGTCCACATAAGACGAGCTAATTGCCAAACTTCGCCAGGTACTTGGCTTCAACCAGCGCGATTTTTAACGGTTGATTCAGCCCTGCATTGACCATCTGGCTGCTTATGTCCACTTGCTGCCAGCTTCTGAGCATCATCATCACAGTGGCGCTGGTGGTTTATTACGTCATTCATTGGAAGTTGCTTTCTGGGCTGCACAAGCAGCTGAAAGGATCATCTTTGTTGCCAGTGACACACCAGTTGAAAAACAAGAGCTGGAACCAAGGTGGCGTGTTGCTGCGGCATTAGGCGGTTTGTTCCATGATATTGGTAAACCTGTTTCAGACCTGTCCATAACAGACGAAGACGGACGCTATCAGTGGAACCCTTTTTTAGAAACCTTATCCCAGTAGAGCATTACAAGTCTTCGAAAAATGCTGGGGGTAACATTGCGTGTTCTTCCTAAGATGTCGTCGGCCAACGCATCGTTGATAGTTTGATATGCGTTTCTTAAGGATTCATCAAGTGTGATTTCTTTGTCGGTATCATCATCTTGTGTCGTAGATATCTCAAAGCAAGTGGTTTTGTTGGCACCAACGAATTCGTCCTACTCTTCAAACTACTTGAGATAATTTGAATCAATTGTGGCGGATTCGTTAACTAAAACATCAAGTCCTCTCTGAGTGAAGATGAAATGACCTCTGAGTGGCGCCTCAAGAAGCTTGGTTTTAGTGAGATATGTACGCGACCAACCTACCCTATTGTGCAGCACTTTTTGTTCGCCACTTGGGAGAGTTCTTTCTCGCTCTTCTTCTGATAGTGGTTGCATGCATTGTTGATAATTAGGGATCATTCCTTATCCTTTTTGGCTTTCTATTTAAGCTTCCAAATCAATTCTCTTAAAACGCCAACTACCACCGACTTTGAAGCTAGGTAATTTTCCCTCTGCGGCCAGTCGATATGCGGTTTTTCGGTGAGCTTAAGGTACTCCGCGACTTTTCTCAATGTCAGTATTTCGTCGGTCATTTTTATATCCACCCAAAATGCTAAGTAAGAGAATATGAGAAAATTCGGCAATAAACAAGAATCGCATTGGTTACGATATCAAAATAGCGATATCTATCTCTATATTTTGATATTTATAGATCGTCCTACAGCCCTTTCTATGCAAGGATTTATAGATAGCTACTAATCATTAAAGCGCGATTTCACTGACTTTATATAGGTGCTGACAACCTGAGGGCTATAAGAATTATTGATTTTCAAAAATTAATAAAAGTCACAAATCCGTTGTAACATGACAAACAACGAACCTACGATGAACTACTGAGCTATTACTATGCGCCGTACTCGGATTAAGAATTCACTTTAGTAGCTTTTCGTTCTTTAATCACTTTAAAGCTTCCTCCTGAGCCTTGAGATCAGGTAACGCGTAATAGTTGATGTTAATCAACTTGTTTAATAAATACTTGTTTGACCCATCTAGAACTCTGCTCAATTCGAACAAGTTTACGTCATAAGAGCGGCTGCAAGCAGACGCTAAGGCCTGAGCGACGAGATCTGATGAACTACAGTACTTATGTTCTTCGGGTACCGCTTTTATTTCATTTATAGCTTTTATACTTTCCATCCTTTGGAATTTGGTTTTATTTAACTAGCCGCTTCAAATAAACTGTTTAACGATATTATTGAATCAACTCTATTTAACTTATCCCAATTGATGACTTAATCAGCATGAAATAGCAATTATTTCATCAAGCCTACAAAAAGCACTGTAAAACTACACTTTTATTTTGTTTCGATAGTGAATGAATTAGGAGATAACAACGGTTGTAAAGGTCTGATGACTGAAAAGTCGCTTGCTTAGAACGTGATGATTATCATTTTGAAACAGTGCTACCCAGCTGTTTTGATGTAAGCGTCCGCTAATCCCACCTAGCACTTAGCAAGTTTCCATGGTAGCAATTGCTCGATATCGGCGTCGGGCTTGCTGAGTTCATCAAGGCAAGTCATCACATACTCGAACACATTGAGGTCGTTGGCCTTCGCGGTTTCGATGATGCTGTAGAGCGCTGCACTGGCGTTTGCACCTGTGGCGGTTTGGCTAAACAACCAGTTTTTCCTGCCTATGACGAACGGTTTAATCGCGCGCTCAGCGCGATTATTATCAATACTCAGTAGTCCGTCGAGTGTATAGCGCACTAGCTTTTCCCATTGGTTCAAGCTGTATTGTATCGCCTCGCCTAATTTGGTCTTGGGTAACACTTGTTGAACTGACTTCACTAGCCACGTGTAGAGTTGGTTTAGCAGCGGCAGGCTTTTTTCTTGTCTGGTGAGGTAGCGCGCTTCCACCGTTTTATCTTTTAATTGCGTTTCGATGCGGTAGAGTTTTTGGATGTGATTGAGTGCCCAATCTGCTTTGCCACTGCCTTTCTTACCCGCGCCTTTCTTCGCTTCCATAAACTTACGACGTGCATGTGCCCAACAGCCGATAAGTGTCGCTTGCGTTTGCTCGTAGCCTTGATAGCCATCCACTTGCAGGTAGCCGTTATACCCACGAAGGAAGTCTATTGCGCATTGCCCTGCACGACTATTATGATAATCGTACAGCACGATATTGGGTGTCTCGGTACCAGGTATATTTCCGCCAGCTGAGTCAGCGCCACTGGCGTACAACCACATATAGCTGTGCGCTTTCTCAGACTCAACCACCTTCAACGTGGTTTCATCCGCCGCGATAACAGGTTGCTTTAACAGATGTTGATGAAGCTGCTCATAAAGGGGTTTGAACAATTCAGCACAACGGATTATCCAATCAGCCATAGTTTTGCGGCTGAGTTCGATACCATGCTGTTTAAACATCGCCTCTTGTCGATACAGCGGCAACCCATACTGATATTTGCTGGTAATGATTTGGCTTAACAAGCTTGGGGTGGCATAACCTTTAGGAATAATGCTGTGAGGCACAGGGGCCTGTTTAACCGTGTTACTTATTCCATCCTTTTCACAGGTGCGGCAAGCATATTTAGGACGAACATGCTCAATCACTTTTACTTGAGCAGGGATAAATTGAAGCTTCTCTGACTTATCTTCACCAATGCGATGTAACTCACCCGCACAACAACCACAGATTTTTTCTTCATCCGCAATGTCGTGAACGATAACCTCGCGGGGCAAGTCTTTAGGCAATGGTTTACGTGTGGGCTTTTTACGGGTATAGCTAATCGCTTCTTCGGCTGTTTTAGCTTCAACAACCAGCTCTTCCGCTTCATTAAACAACTCACCTTGCCCAGGGTGGCCTTCGGTGCTTTTACCGAACTGCTTATGCTGGGCAATACGAAACTGCTCTTCAAGGTATTGATAGCGCGACATAACCTGCGACAACATCTTTTTCAGTGTCGCTGGGTCGTCGGGTAAGTTTTCAATATCAATATTCATGACGTTATTATCATGCAATAAGCTACTGATTACCCGACATTATTAAGACTATTTCGTGATCGATAATCACTACTTATGATCACAGGTTATAAGCCGGATGCATTGTAGTGCAAGGGCTGATGACCTATGACATCGTAGCCCGATAACAACCATTGTAACTGCTGTTCACTTATATACATCTGCTGCAAGTCCGCATCGACAGGCCACTTAAACCGATGCTTCTCGAGGCGCTTGTACCAAAGTGCGAAGCCCGTTTTATCCCAATAAAGTATTTTGAGCTTATCGCGCTTTTTATTGCAGAAGACAAACAGTGCATCGCGAAACGGATTAAGGTTCATATCCTGCTCAACAACGACAATTAAGCCGTTAATCGATTTGCGGAAGTCGACGATATCCATGTATAGATATATGTCGGCTGGTTCAACAAACATCCTCATTCGGCCAACGCCTTCATCACAGTCGCAATCCAATGAGGGCTAACATTCGTTGGCACGCTCAGCTGAGCGTTTCCCAATTTTAGAAGAAGTTCGCCACCCATTTCTTCGGTGTATGATTCAACCTTCGTCACTTCGCGTTTCACCTGAACGAACTTGCTGCTTGTTCGTTGAAGCCTAATATCACGGCGCCGAGTGTAGTAAGTTTGAACGTTAATCTGCTGCTGGCGACAAAACTCCACCGCAGTGAGTCCGCTTTGCTTTTGTTGCTCAAATAAATTGAGCCAGTCTTGTACTTTTCTTCGTTGATGTTGCTGCATGGGTATTCTCGTTAGCAAAAAGAGAGCACCATGCCGTAGCTAACTTATGAATTGAATATGGGGATTACCGGACGCTCACGTTTTGATTTTATGTTTTTATCTTTCAATAAACCGATTAAAAAAGAACAGTAGTATGAATATATCGATATCAAGATATATCTATATCAGTTGCTCAGATGATATTTTGATATTTGTAGATTTGTCTCAAGCCCTTTACATAGTTAGCTCTCATGATAGCCATCATTATTTAAAGTGCGATTTACAGTGCGCTCGATAATGATTTGCATAGACTCAAAGATTGAAATCATTGTATTGATATATTATGAGTAAAAAGTCGCCATCACTTCTAACAGCGTTTTCGTTCCTTCCATGGTGAGCGAGTGTTGTCGCAGCCATTGTTGTCTATATTAGCCTTACATATGTTGTTCCAAGCTTAGTTGCCGATAATCAAATATTGGTAATGGTTGTGGGTGCAGGTAAAAGTGTCATCTGCTAAAACGGTCTACGTCGTCAGTTCCGGCCATTTTACAAAAGAAGCAATCTCTTTTGGTAGTGACCTACCGATAACACTGATCGATGGTGATCAGTTACTCACCCTGACAGCTGAAGTACAATCATGCGCAAACATAAAGTCCGTTTCACCAACTCCGGCTATCAACCAATGCCCAAAATGCGAGTCAAATTTATAGTGAAGCGAGTCGCCAAAAATGGACCTCAGAAAGGCAATGAATTTATAAGGTGCAGTAGCTTTCCCAAGTGTCGTTATATTCAATCGTAAATCACCTGCTCACTAAGACTTTGTTTTACGTTTATCTCGAACATAAGTACCACTTCCATTCTTCATTTTTACTTCAAAGAGATCAATGGCCATAAATAGGTCTTTCATCTTTTTAAATCCGTAGTTGCGCGGGTCAAAAGACGCGTGGTTAGAAATGTGTTGTCCGATTGTTCCTAAATTAGCCCAGCCAGCATCATCTTCAGACGCCTCTATTGCTTGTCGCAGCATGTTCATCAATTTAGTATCGCTTTTGATATTTGGCTTTGATTTCTTAATCGTTTTTTCGTCAGTTGTTTCTTCATCAAGATATAAGAATTTCGAGCAGCTATTAACAAAAGCAGCTGGCGCTTTACGTTCACCAAAACCAATGACGAATTTACCGTCAGCTAATGCACGTGTAACGAGTGGCGTAAAATCACAATCAGAGGATACCAGACAGATTGAATCTACGTTTTTAGTATACAGAATATCCATTACATCATTTACTAGCGCTATGTCGGTAGCATTTTTGCCTTTAGTTAAGTCAAATTGCTGTATGGGTTGAATAGCGAACTCGTGCAGTACATCTTCCCACGGCTTGATGTTTGAGCTTTTCCAATTTCCATATGCTTTTCTAATGTTAACCACACCGTATTTTGCAAGCTCTGAAAGAATCGTTTCGATTTTGCTAGCTGGTGCATTGTCAGCATCAATAAACAATGCAATTTTTTCTTTTTCCTTCAAGCCTATTCCCTACTCTCTTATTTGTGAAATTCCTTACACTAGTTTGACATTGGCCAATTACAGATCAATCTCTTAAATATGTTTAAGATATGATTTGAAATACAGAAGCAAAAGTCATCAGCCAAGACTGATTAATCTTTAAAGCAATTTATCTTTAAATTCCTGCGTCCTCATATCCGCTTTTTCACCCGTTAGACTACTACATTTATGCTCTACATGTGCATCCCAACCCAATGGCCAACGTTTAAATGTGTGTTGGCCGCAAGCCGGGCAAGCTTTACTGTGATTTATCACATTCTTACTATCTAATTTATGCTTTTTAATGGGCTCACTTTTGGGCTCAGAAATGGGCTCACTAGTTTGCTCTAAGGCATTCACTTTTTGTCGATTTCTAAAGGTGTAATTTCAAAAGTGTTTAGAGCGCCTAAACAAGATAAATAAATTGCGTAATTTGAACGAGACTCTCTTAGTATTTCACGCTACGCAACATCTAAGCTAGCAACCCAAGATAGACTATAAGCATCAACGTTGCCATGCAGATCACCATTAAAAATATCTTTGACAGTACGTCAATCGATAGAACCTTAAATTCAGTCTAATTCAATGTCGCATACTGCGTTACCACTGAATTTTCAAGTGCGTTACCACTTAAATTTTGAAATGCGTTACCACTGAAAAAATAATTTAAGTGGTAACGGGGGGAGGAGGGTATAAAGTGCACTATGTAGCTATTTCAGTAGTAACGCTTTTGGTAAAACGAAACATGATATTGCTAAAGTCCGCAAACGTGGGACAAAAATAGTTCTCACAAGAGTTCCTCTTTTAAAGCAGTCATTGCTTTTGTTTTGAACTTAATATTTGTATGAGCTCGGTCTGTTCAAAGCCTTGCTAAACTATTGCTCTCGGAACTTCACTCTTAACATACTCAATTCAATTGGATGCTCAGAGCTGTTTATACCGAGCATATTCGCGCTAGGCTTAAGTGAGTCAAACACAATTGAATCTACATAAAAACTAAGTCTTTTGGTACGAATATGACGCATGTAATCGTCAAATCCATCATCCATTTTCGCAACATTTTTGGGAAAGTTTCTAGCACTTTCTGATAAATAAAACTCATCGTTTATAATGCAATAAAACACCCTATTTTGAGTGATAAATTGGTTAACTTTATCACTAATTTCACATTTATTTTCATCATCATGTGCAACCAGAGCAAAGTCGATTTTTTCCATTAGAATTTGATGCAAATTGGGGCAGACATTGCCGCAAACATCGCCCAATTTTTTAAGGTATTCAAGTGACCCTTTTACAGACTCTAAAGTCCAACTAGCTGGTATCGAAGAAGCGTCATTAATTGCATCAGATAACATTATAAGGCGGTGATTTTTACTACCGTTTTTAGCTTTTGCTAACTGCTCTAATCTGCGTTCTTCTAAACTAAAACGCTTATTGTCGCTCAGGCTTAACACCGTTTCAGCTACTTCATTTCCAAATGTCTGATGAAGCTCATCGTAGCTTATGTTTGTATCTTCAATAGCATCATGTAGCAGGGCTGAAATAAGCAGATCTTCATCATCATGCCCAAACTTTATTAGCAGTGACATAACCTCAATAAGATGGTTGAAGTAAGGTGATTGATCGAATTTTCTACGTTGCGCAGCATGCGCTTTTGCTGCCATATTTAATGCAGCAATCAGTCGTTGCGGTACCAAATACTGATTATCCATAACGTTTCTTGTTACAAAAGTTGGGCACTGTAACAGCATGAAAATATACTATCTGTAAGACCGCGATTATCGGGCACTCATCAAGACTACTTCCCTTCAGATTTAGCATTAAAGTTTGACTCAATATGCTCTCAAAAAAGGCGGCTAATTCCTGATCAAATTTAGCAAGAGTTGCAATACCTTGCACGACAAACTCGCGAAACTTTTGCATGTCATGAAAATCAGCATTGAGCTTATAACTTGGGTCCAAATAGTGCTTGAAACCCATCCATAACATCGCACCAACGACCGCATAATCTCGTTGTTTATCGTTCACAAACTTCACAGAAAACAGCCAGCTTAACGATTCTCGCAATAGAATTGCATCATAAAATGAATAACACTTCTGTATCTCCTTTTCTCCATTGTAGCCGCGAATAAACATATCTTTAATTTCAAGCAATGACCTATCAGATATCTGCCTTAAATGAACCGGAAGCGGCGTATCATTTGTCACTAGTTGATACTCTGCATCAACTTCAAAACCACAACTACGCAACGCGTCGGCGACTCCTGACAGCCTAATATCAATTAAGTTCCAATACCCACCTACCCCATTATCTTTGAAGCTTGCTTCGACATAAACGAAACCACCAAGCGGATAACGTATTGCTTTGAAAGTACTTAATTTAAGCTCTGTTTCACCGTCACTAACCGTAACTATAAATTCGAAATCGGTAAGATAATGGTCGTACATCTTAATATCTATAAGACGATAGTGACCTTTCAATACTCTGTACCTTCCTGCGTCTTTCAATAAAATATTGGTTTGCTTTAACTGCATGCTGACCTCACTTCTTCATCCAACAAACTAATCGCATATGAGCATTATTGCTCACATGGGTTATTAGATCATCATATAAGACTATATGTCAAGTTTGATTTTAATCATGTGTGATTAGTTTGGTACACTATGTGAAATTTAATAACTTTTATGATTAGGTAGAAGGCGTGATCAGAGTTTTATTAGTGCAGAAATTAGATGATAAAAGCTTTGCAGAAGGTAGAAAAATAACACTTAAAGAGGTGGCAGATAGTACCGGAATAGGCCGCGCCACATTGACACGAATAGCTAATAAACCTGACTACATCACAACCACTGAAATTATTGATAAACTTTGTGATTATTTTGATTGTGAGCCGGGTGATTTACTTAAAACAGTAAAGCGTTGAAGTGTAATGAATCAATCCGGGTTTGTCGGAGGCTAATTATCTTGAGAGAATTAGCCAATCAACAAAAGAGTAACGTATTCCCCAGAAGTCCGCGAGCGAGCAGTTCGCATGGTTTTGACCTCAGAACATGAGCATCCTTCGAGATGGGCAGCCATGGTGTCTATTGCATCAAAAATTGGATGTACGCCTGAAACATTAAGGGCGTGGGTCAATAAAATGGAAGTTGAATCAGGTAAGAGAGCTGGTGTGCCTTCTGATGCCAGCGCAAAGATAAAATAGCTTGAAAGGGAGAATCGAGAGCTTAAGCAAGCCAACGAAATCCTCAACAAGAAGGCAGCCGCATTTTTTGCGCAGGCGGAGCTCGACCGCAAACCGAAGAAATAGTCAGATTTATTGATTTATATCGCTCGTTGAATGGTATCGAGCCAATTTGTCGTGTAGTGCAAATTGCACCATCAACGTATTACCGTTGTAAATCGCTGGAAGCACAGCCAGAACAACGCTGTCAGCGTTATCATCGTGATAAAGCATTAAAACCTGAGATAATGCGAGTCTGGCAAGAAAACAAACAGTGCTATGGTGCCAGAAAAGTCTGGAAACAGATGCAACGAGAAGGCTTTACAGTGGCTCGTTGCACTGTAGCCCGACTGATGAAAGTGCTGGGGATTAAGGGGATACGCCGTGGTCGTCGTTGTATTCCAACCATTCCCGATGACAGTGCAGCTAAACCACTGGATTTAGTGAATCGTGAATTCACGGCACAGCGCGCTAATCAGCTGTGGGTGGCAGATATCACCTACGTTGCGACCTGGTCTAGCTTTGTCTATGTCGCCTTTGTGATCGACGTATTTTCACGCAAGATTGTCGGCTTGCGCGTGATGAAGTCTATGCAAACACATCGATTCGTTACTCGGAACGTTTATCTGAAACGGGATTTGCAGCCTCGGTTGGTAGTGTCGGTAATTACTATGACAACGCCCTGGCCGAAACCATCAATGGACTTGACAAAACTGAAGTCATCCACAAAGATGGCCCCTGGAAAGGGCTGGAACAAGTTGAGCTTGCCACCCTGGATTGGGTTGACTGGTTTAACAATAAGAGACTGCTACAACCTATCGGAGACATTCCACCCGTTGAATATGAGGAAAACTATTATCGACAATTAGCGGAACATGCGGCAGCATAACTCAAACAAATCCTCCCCCGAATTTACCGGGGCGATTCAATTCTACTAACATTGGTTATTCTGTGACTTAGTACAATAGCTCTACATACTTTGCTGGGAGAACAGCAAACTCGCCCCACCCAACATTCTCAATGCTTAACCCAATACCGCTTTCAGTGACAATCCCAAACATGATTACAATTTTGCCATTTGAATGGTCGTCGATACCGTGCTCAACAGATACGCCGTCACGAGCTTTTAAACAAAAATCAACATACTCACCTCTAGGAAAATCGAACATTGTCTGACGTATATTTTGCGGTGTGGAACCGCAATTCCAAGAGCTACTCACTTTTGCGTAGTAGAGTTTAGGCTCGTCGTCGACCCCCTTGACTGACCTAACATCAACTAGCAGGTCCTTTAACTGTATCGCATTCTTCCTTCCTGGCAAGTGAAAGTACTTATATATGTTCTTGTTAAAGTTTCTACACAGGCCTCTTACTGTAGTAATCCTAGAAGGTAAGCTGAAGCTTTCTCCATTGTGACGCCCAATTGGAACATCGGCTAAATCACCATCTTTATCTTCTACAGGACCGGCTTGGTATTCCCTAGGGTTGTCATTGTTAAGCGGGATCGGTTTATCTTTCATAAACCCCTTTACAACAATTAATTCCTCGTCGTCGATTGCTTTTTTAGCTAATTCTTCTGAATCGTATCGCTTCCCTTTAGCCCTCTTAACTCTAAGGCTACAATACGGTTGGTATTTTCGGCTATGTGCGAAAAATGCTTTCCGTCCATTCGAATCATAGTCTGTTTCTTCGGGCGACCGAAACAGATTAACACTGCATTCAGGGCAGAAGATATGATCCTTCATGTCTGGAGTGTACTCTGTGGTAGTGACCTCTACAGCATCATTCTTTAATGTTTTTTTATCGTCGCGCTCAAAGTCCCAATTGTCTAGGTATAACGCGAACTTAATTTGATTGTTATCTTCCATAAATCTATCCTCAATTCCTTTGTTTGCATAACTCTTATGTGAGTCAGTCCCTGTGACCATATCTAAATCACTTAGTACCTAGGCTATCACGCGGCATTAAAAAGACAACGCGCTACATTGCATCGCAAGTAAAAGGCTCAAATTACAATCTGTCAATAGCAAAGGTGCATGCTATTAAATAGGAATAAAGGAAAATCAAAGTTCCACCTAACATAATGATATATATAAGGTTAAAGTGAAAACCTTAGGGAGCGAGATTGCTGATTGGATAAGCTGATACATAAACTAAGAAGCGAATAATGTTGGCCTTCCCAGTTAAGCTTATAGCCTCATTATCAAAATAAAAAAATTTGTCAGTATCGGAAACGAAGCTACCGCTCAAATAGTATCATATTCTCTTCAAATTCAGCCGCCTCCCCTAGCAAAAAAACAATTTTGTCGTGAATATAGTAATAACAGGTTAATTGGCGGGCGATTGAAGGCAAATATGGCTTAGTTATTCATTTTGCGCGAGGTACTACTGCAATGAATAAGTACCTATTGAGACTCAAAAGATAAGTTGTTTATTTACTACTTTCAATAGATTTCAAAATGATAATAAGAGTGGCCTACTTAAAAGGAGTTCAAGATCGCACTCATTGGGAATGACGGGGATTAGGGCTGATTTGATGATTTTATATTTAGCTAAGCAGAGTCTTTGACTGCTTACTTTTATACTTACGCAAAATGATAATTGCTTGCGGTTGATGTAGATCACCCTTCGCATACGCGAAGGGCGTTTTAAACGCTAATAAAGGCAATTAGCCTATGCTATTCGCCAAGCTCACAATGGCTTGGTGGGTCATTTTCAAGCCTTCAAGGCTGCTAGAGGCGAGCTCTATCGGCATGCTTCCCATGAAAGGCGCGTTGCGATTCGACATAGTCATATAACCCGCTACGTTTTGAGAATTTGAAAATACCTCTTTAAGCTTAGAATTTATATCAAGTAGCAAAATGCACCTATCTTTCAAGTCTGGACTAAATCCTAGGAAGGATTCTGGCTCTGCTTGTACTGTGCCTAATGAAACCGAGATAGGAACGCCCAAAAGGGCACTTTTCTGCTCATCACTAATATCCCAACTTTTAAATAACTTGAAAGTCGACTCTACCACTTGATTCATATTTACCTCTCTTTTGTGCCACGTAAGATTCTTATCTAGCACCTCTTTAAGTCGAGCAAGCGGGATTTGCTCCATATCAGCATAAACACTCAATGTAATATCATCGTCAACTGAGTGACCGACAATGCGTTTGATCAGGTAATGCTCCTCGCCATTAGTCACGCAAGTTGAAATCACTGTGCGCCTAGAGGAGTGGAAGCTAATTAGAGAACGTTTCGCCAATTCGGCCTCAGAATCAATCCCAATATTCTTGAGCATCGTTCTGTTAAACCAACGTGAGATAGGATCCCCCCAACCTGCACTACCTGGCTCTGAAACCCCTTTTCGAATTTGGGGAAATAGATAGATTTCACCTTTGTCTTTTAACCCGTTTATATACTGTAAGATACCTAAATCCAGAAGATACTGAGCGATTGGCACTGTTCTCTCGCTTGCTTCGTTTTTTACATCGAGACCATATAAGTCGAAATACCAAATCCCCCCATTATCCTGTTTGATGTGACTTAATGGCAGAGCCGACATTTCATTTAGACGCATCCCTGAGTATAAAGCTAACTTGGGGTACCAATAA
>NZ_JBAHZB010000037.1:551-2201 GCF_036697315.1 Alteromonas sp. 14N.309.X.WAT.G.H12 | reverse complement strand
GGCCAAAGTCGTATGATAATACTTTCCGAACTTCGCACTTCGAAAAAGATCTGCGTTTTGGAGCGTTTTTTTGTTTAGAAAAACTTACGTTACTGAAAGGATTCTGGACGTTAATATCCGTATTTCCTTCCAGCCAAGAAAAGAAAGCATGGTAATTCGATAACATGCCATTTTTTGTTTTAGCCGTGAGTCGGCCCCCACTCTTCCCCACATTTTGATGCTTATCCAAATTACTAAGCATGTCTTTTACTGATTGAGTCTGCACTTTTGTAAACTCTCGAAGGTCAATTCCTTGCTGAAAGTGATCGAGCAGTAACGAAAATGAGCGTTCGTATTTCTTAAACGTCTTTGCCGCAACTTCGGTCTTCTTTTCGTTGAGGAACAGAGGAGCTTGATACGCTAAAGTGAAGTATTCATCCTGCTTAAGCTTTTCCGCTCGTTGATGCTCATCAAAGCCATTGCGTATGTTATCAAACATCTTAACAGCATCGTTAACCTCTTGCTGAGACCCAACCGATGGCTCCTGTTCAATTTCACCATCCACTGAAAAATCATCCCGCTCCCCCTTAAACTCTGTCAACTTGCTCACCAAAGTGTTTAGCATGCTTAAAGACGCCGCAAACTGCCTGACTGTATCATTATCATTTTGAAACGATGGAGTCTCCCCATTATCATTTTGAAATGATGGTAATAACCCCTCTACGAGTCCTATTTTTAGGGCCTGTGGGATTTTTTCTTCACAGTGCTGCTTAAAGCCCTTGAAGTCCTCTTTCCCAAATGGCTTCGGAATGACTCCATCGCTATCAAGATCAAACTCAATCATTGCCTTGCCTGCTTTTAGAAGCACGTTAAACTTCTCTTTAAGCGCTTTCCTAAACAGAATCATGACTCTAAGCTTTTGCTGTTTCTGCTTTAAGAGCATATGCTCTTCGTCTTTCCCACCTGTAATGAGTAACGGCTCATTATCACTTTGAAACTCACTATTTGACATATCCATATAATTAAACTCCATCAACTTTGATTTAATAAACAAAGCTAACCATCGTGCTTCTTCATAATCAGAGGTATGAAGCGAAGCCACGAAGTAGCCAGCAGAAATACCATAGTTGATTTGGTTAACAACACCCGTGCGGATACGAAAAAAATAATTTGACGAGTTTTTGTACTTATAAAGGTAGGTAGAATTGAATTTTTGCATGTTGCTCTGTCAGCCTTATATCAATTGTGACAGAGTTCTGTGACAGAGTTATTCTCTTTACTAAGATTTAGATACAAGAAAGCCCCGACATACGGGGCTTTCAAGATTATTTGGCGGAGAGAGAGGGATTCGAACCCTCGATACGCTATAAACGTATACACACTTTCCAGGCGTGCGCCTTCAGCCACTCAGCCATCTCTCCAAATTCGTTGCTTCGGTAAATCGTTGAAGCGCGCGTATAGTAGGGAAAGTCTTACCGTGAATCAAGTACTCACCGTTAAAAAATTCCCAACTGCTGCAATATTAAGCGTTTGCCGGTTGTTTTTGCTTTAACTGCTCAGAAAATGACAACATTCTATCTAAGGGAATCAACGCTTGTTGCCGTAATTGCTCATCCACATGGATCTCATGATCGTTCACCCCTTCTGTGAGGCTGTTGTAGATGGCCTGTA
>NZ_JBAHZB010000037.1:0-541 GCF_036697315.1 Alteromonas sp. 14N.309.X.WAT.G.H12 | reverse complement strand
TTGCCATCCAAGGGCAATGTGCACAACTCTTACACGTTGCGCCGTTACCGGCCGTTGGAGCCTCAATAAAGGTTTTGTTTGGCATCAGTTGTTGCATCTTATAAAAAATGCCTTTGTCTGTTGCCACAATGAAGGTCTTATTCGGCATCATTTCAGCCGCTTTGATCAACTGACTGGTTGACCCAACAGCATCAGCTAAATCCACCACACTGGCAGGCGATTCAGGATGTACCAATATGGCGGCATCAGGATAAACCGCTTTCATGTCGCTAAGCTTTTGCGCAGAGAATTCATCGTGAACGATACACTCCCCTTGCCACATCAGCATATCTGCACCGGTCTTATTGGCAATATAAGAGCCTAAATGACGATCCGGCCCCCAGATAATGGGCTTGCCCTGTTCATCTAAATGCTCAACAATTTCTAAGGCTATGCTAGAGGTTACTACCCAGTCGGCACGGGCCTTGACCGCCGCAGAGGTATTTGCATACACCACCACCGTATGATCAGGGTGGGCATCACAAAACTCACTGAAGGCGTC